>JBAUBR010000330.1:0-4937 GCA_049676965.1 Occallatibacter sp. | reverse complement strand
ACCAGAATGCGCGCCGCCGCTCGATCGTGGTTTCGCTCGACCCGGCCAAGCAGCCGTCCGCAGGCTGCGTGCCCATCGGCGATTGCGTGGACGTTGCCGCGCAGCCGCCGTCGCTGGCGGAGCTGGCGCCGAATGCGAAGATTCCGTACCAGATTCAGTACGGGCTTTCGATCGAGCGGCAGTTGGGCGAGAAGGCAACGGGAGTGGTGACGGTTTACTCGGTACGCGGCATCGACAGCTTTCGCTCGGTCGATATCAACGCGCCAACGCCCGAGTCCGGCTATACGGCGCGGCCCAATCCGGACTTCAGCCGCATCCGGCAGATGCAGCCGGCGGGATTCTTCGACGGCGACGCGATGGATCTCTCCTACCGCGGCCGGCTCAACAAATATTTCACCGGGTTCGGGCGCTACACCTATTCGCACTACGAATCGGACACCGGCGGCATCGGCTGGTTTCCACAGAACCAGTACGCGCCTAACGACGAGTGGTCGGACTCGAACTTCGACCGCCGGCACCGGCTGGGCATGTACGCCATGTTCGATCCTAAGAGCATCTTCAACCTGGGCGCGGGCATCTTTGCCAACACCGGCACACCGTGGACGGTGCTGACGGGCACCGATCTCTACGGCGACGGCCTGTTCAACACGCGGCCCGACGGAGTGGGGCGCAACACTGAAAACAATCCGACGTATGTCGACCTCGATCTGCGCTGGGGCCACGATTTCCATATCACGCCCAGCAAAGACGAGGAAGCGCCGCAGCTCGGCTTCTCCGCCGGCGCATTCAACGTGCTCAACCACGTGAACGGAACCAGCGTGGATCCGGTGGAGACTTCGAGCTCGTTCGGCGAAGTGACTGCGGTCGCACCGCCGCGGCGCCTGCAACTGGGAATGCGGTTCGAGTTCTAACGAATCCTACCAGTCACCATAGCTGGGTGCCCCATCCTTTCCGCGTTCTTTGCGGAAAGGGTGGGAGCCCACAAATGCGGCCAAGCCATCTTTTAACATGGCGAAGTTCGGGAACTTTTGCCGAATCTCGCGCGTAAGCTTGTTTAGAGAGGCGCCTCTCATGATCCAGCGATTGCTTTTCGTCCTGCTGGCGGTTGCCGCTTTGGCGCTCGCCGCCGCGCCCGCGCGCGCCGACAACGACGCGGTCCATTTCGGCTCCAATATCGATGTGCCGCCCGGCATGACGGTTCACGATGCGGTGTGCTTCTTTTGCAGCGTGAATGTCGAGGGCAAAGTCAACGGCGACGTGGTGGTCTTTTTCGGCCACGTCCACATTGCCGGCAGCGCCGACCACGACGTGGTCAACTTCTTTGGCGGCGTTCGCGCGGATGACGGCGCCGAGATCGGCCAGGACCTGGTTAGCTTCTTCGGTGCGGTGCGCCTGGGCGAAGAAGCATCCGTGGGCCACGACATGGTGGTGATGCTGGGCAACGCGCAAATAGCCGACTCCGCAACTGTGGGCCACGATCGCGTGGTGCAGCCGGGCTGGATCCTCGATGTTCCGCTGATCCTGATGATCATCGTCCTGATCGTGGTCGTGCGGGAGTTTCGCGCCTATCGCCGGCGGCAGTTCTTCCGCGGATATCCTTTCCCGCCGCCCGGACCATGACGCGCGGTACGCTGATTGCATGGCGGAAGCGCAACCTCCGGCACCGCATAAATTCTTTGGCGAGCTGAACGACGGGCTTGCGTTGACGCGGCCGCTGCGCATCGTCATCCCCGGCGGCAGCGGGCAGGTGGGCCGCATGCTGGCGCAGTATTTCCAGGAGCACGGACATCATGTGACGGTGCTGACGCGCGGCCCTTACACCGCGCCGTGGCAAACGGTGCATTGGGACGGCGAGCATATCGGCGACTGGACCGAGCACCTTGAATGCGCGGACGTCTGCATCAACCTCGCCGGACGCAGCGTAAACTGCCGCTATCACGCGCGCAACCGCCGGGAGATTTACGATTCGCGCATCCAGTCGACAGAACTGCTGGGAAACTTGATCGGCGGGCTCTCCGATCCGCCCAAGTTGTGGTTGAACGCATCGACGGCGACCATCTATCGCCATGCGCTCGACCGCGCAATGGATGAGGCGACGGGCGAGCTGGGCGGCAACGAGCCGGGCGCGCCCGAGACCTGGAACTTTTCAATTCGCGTGGCCAGGGACTGGGAAACGGCGTTCTTCAATGCGCCGGCGCCGCGCACGCGCAAGATTGCGATGCGCAGTGCCATCACCTTCAGCCCCACGCCGGGCAATGCCTTTGCGGTGCTGCTGAACCTGGTGCGCGCCGGGTTGGGGGGCAAGCAGGGGAGCGGCCGGCAGTTCGTTTCCTGGATTCACGAACTCGACTTTGCGCGCGCGGTCGAGTTCATCATCGCGCACCAAGAGCTCGATGGAGCGATCAATATTGCCGCGCCCAATCCCCTTCCCAATCGCGAATTCATGGCGGCGTTGCGCGATGCGTGGGACATACCCAACGGCCTGCCCGCTCCCGCGCCGCTCATCGAGATGGGAGCGTTTTTCCTGCGCACCGAATCGGAACTGGTGCTCAAAAGCAGGCGCGTTGTTCCGGGTCGGTTGCTCGAGGCCGGATTCCAATTCGAATTCCCGGAGTGGCCCGACGCCGCCGAAGACCTGGTGCGGCAATGGCGCCGCCGGCACGATTGAAGCGGTGTCTTTAGAACCTGTCCGGAAACTCGGCTTTGAAGGGTACGGGCTTCAGCCCGTACATTCAGAGCAGATTTTGGTTTCCGGCTTTAGCCGCTGAGGGAACGCAAACTCCTGAGAAATCTTCCCTCAGGGGCTAAAGCCCGATCATTTGCAGGCTCTGATGTACGGGCTAAAGCCCGTACCCTTCACACAAAATGAAGTTCTTGGACAGGTTCTAATCCAGCTCGGCGGTCTCTTCGACCGGCGAGGGCGTTCTTCCCGGCGCTACTATGCCGTATTTCAGGTCGAGAAAGTTCTGCAACTCGCTGGGCAAAAACGCGGCGAGTTCCTGCCACGTGAGCGTCTTCAGGCGCACGCGCATCAATGCGCTTTTGATTGCCGATATCACCTCAAACCAAGCTTCGCGCAGATCGGGTCTGCGCTGGTCGTGAATCACGCAAAAACTCGCGCCCGAGGCATACGCCGCCAGCACGTTGCGAATGAGCTGATAGCTCGCATAGCCGACGGTGACATCGGCGATGAGTGGCTTCTCCGGCGCGACAAACAGATCGGTTTCCGAAACCTGTTCGTATTCCTGCGAATAGTCTTCGGGAAACTCGATTGGCTGCTTTCGCCGGCTCACCACAAGCTCAACCCGCGGCAACAATTCGCGATCGAAGACTTCGTCGAAGTCGCGATACTTCTCCACAACTTCGGCCGTGCAGGTTTGAAAATCGCCTTCGGTCAGCTTGGCTTCGACCAGCAACTGGCCCAGGCGCATATCGACTTCGGTGCGATCGAATCGGCCCGATTTCAGCGGCACGCGCGCCTTCCATCCGAACACCGGAGCTGCATTCGCATCAACTCCCAGCGCACTCATCGCAGCGTGCGACTCGACAACTCCCGGCGTGCAGAAGACATTCATCATCAGTGCGTCGGAACTCATGGACGAGTCGAGTTCACGCCAGCGGCGTTCGGCCTTAGGCAACGAGCGGCGCGCCTGCGCGTGCACTTTATCGAAACGGCGCAGCCACTCCGGCCTTTGCAGGATTTCCGCGTAGGCCGCAGCGAAGAAGTTGCCGTGCCGGTCGCCCTCGGGGGCGTAGACGATGACCGGTGCGGAGCCGTAGCTCTCTACATGCGGCCGGCCGCGCGCGTAGCGGCGGTTGCGCAGCGCGATTTCCCGGCGAAGCTGGCTGGCGTAAAAGCTGGTTTTCTCGGCCATCATGAGCAGAATAATTGGGCGAAGAGGCAGCGAGTCGGCAAGGCAGCAAGTTAGCCGGTCAGCGCGTCGGCGAGGTGAAGAGTACACCGATCGGATGACATATCGCTCGCGTGCGACATGAGAAAATGATTCGCGTGAACTTTGGTTTGAAGCGTTTCTTCCCTGCCCTTGCGCTGACGGCAATCCTTTCTGCTGCTCCATGGCGCGCGTATGCCGGCTCGAAGACCGAGGCCGACGAGAAGGCCGGCGCGGCTTTATTTGTCGACAAAGGCTGCACTTTCTGCCACGGCGTTGGCGGCGCCGGCACCACCAAGGCTCCATCGCTCGTCGACCTGCGCAAGAACTCAGAGTGGCCCGCGGAGAAGATCAAGAACCAGATCATGAATGGCGGGCAGAAGATGCCGCCGTTCGCCGATTCGCTGACTGACCAGGAGGTTGCGCAACTGGTTGCCTATCTGCTGGCCAAGCACAGACCGGTTCCGCCGGCGGCTTCTTCGAACCCGCCCGCGCAATGATCTCTGTGGATTCCCACCCTTTCCGAATCCGCCGCGGCGGACGCGGAAAGGATGGGGCACGGAGCTTTGGAAAAGAGCGCTGCGGAGCTTAACCGACGCGGGTGCACTCTTCCACGGGGATGGCGACCTGCTCGACGATCTCAAGGCCGAAGCCTTCGAGGGCGGGGATGTGCATGGGCGTGTTGGAGAGCAGTCGGATGCGCTGGATGCCGAGGTCGGATAGGATCTGACCGCCCAGGCCGATGGCGCGGAGGATGCGGCCGGTGCGCGCCTGGGAGCCTTCGCGGGCGCGCAGCTCCTGGTGGAGGACCAGGTTGCCCGGGCCCGGCTCCTCGGCCGCGGCCGGAATGGCCGCGCCATCGGGCTCGAACTTCCTTGCAGGCGCCTGATCGATGGTGAAGCCGCGCGACGCGTTGTGCAGGTAGAGCAGGACGCCGCAGCCGTCTTCGGCGATCATGCGCATGGATTGGTCGAGAATCTCGCGGCAGCGGCAGTCGGCGGCGAAGACGTCTCCGGCGGTGCAGCGGGTGTGCACGCGCACCAGCAC
>JBAUBR010000329.1:0-21888 GCA_049676965.1 Occallatibacter sp. | reverse complement strand
GACGGCTCATGCAACTGCTGACCGCCTTCCATCGCCTTCGGCGACGGTGGCTGCCCCAAAAAGCATTCCGCCAATCACCAAACAGCATTCAATATCCATAATCCCCACCTGCATCACCGCGACCGCGGCGCCTGCAGCTTCCTTCTTACCTCCAAATCGAAAACGCCTCGGACCAAGTTCAGAGGCTTACTCCAAAACTCGTCTCCGAGGCGTTTCCGATCTTGGCTAGCGGTAATACGACCTGAACAGGGAATTGGCTTCGGCAGAGCAATTTCCTTCGGTGGCAGATTTCATCGTCGGATCTTTCTGTTTCTCACGCATCCAAACCTTTGAGGTGGATTGAGATGCGTGAAAGAATTGCGCTGGCGCTGGTATTGATTGGGCTCGTCGACTGGGCTACAGGTTGCAAGAAGCAAGTCGATCTGGCGGAATTCAAATCCGCGATCAACAAGTCTTTCGCCGGCCACCACGATTGCGTCTGGCAGGATCCAATCAAGCTGCCTGCTCAGGTGGACATCTCCAAAGATGAAAAGACGCGCGACTATAACGCCCTCACTGACGCCGGGCTTCTCATTCGTGAGCCGGAAATCAAGCGCTTTCCCGGCGGCTCCAAACAAATGAATAAGTACGAACTCTCCGACAAGGGGCACGCCGCGTGGATCCCCGACCCGAAACAGGCCGGTTATGGCAACTTCTGCTTCGGCCACTTCAACGTCACCGCCATCGAGAAAGCCACCCCCAATGACCCCTCCAATCCCACTCTGTACACGGTCAAGTACCAGTACGAAGTTGAAGGCATCCCCGACTGGGCCCAATCCCCAGATTCGATGAGAACCTTTCCCAAGCTCGCTGCGGATACATCCATCCGGTCAGCTACCACCACCCTGGTAAAGGGCGACAACGGAGACTGGGTAGTCAAGTCGCCTATGGGTTCTTGAGCGGCCGATCGAAACTTCCGGATTGGCGGTAATACATCCGCTACCGGCATCGTGGATCAGTCCAACTTCTTCCCCGTGTGAAGAGTGATGCACCACGCGACCACGGCCCAAATGCCCGGAAGCGCCGTCAGAATTACTGAAGAGATCACGCCTGCCTTATAGAGAGCGGCTCTAGGATGACCACGATAGAAAACTACGTCTACTGTCCAGCCGAGTGAATAGCAGAGATTGGCGAATACTCCATAGATGATCGGTCCGATGATCATCATGAATGGCTCCTCGAAGTCCTCGCCGGGTTTTACTGCGAGTGATCCCACGAATAGAACAAGCAGCCAAGTGACTACACCCATCGCCCCTACCATCAGGTTGAATCGAAACCGTCGCGCTTCCCACCATTTCACGATGTCCCGGCGACTGTAGGGTGCAAGAAGCGCGTTTGCCGTGTCAGAGGACATGTTGAAAGTATGCCGCTTATCGTTGCGTCGAGTCCAACCCCCTATTTTCGCCCAACCTAGTTCCGCCTGGATTGTCGGCAATCCGGAAACTGCCCCACTACTCGGCGCCCATCCGCAACTCAATTCCCGGTGGGAATGATGCCTGCGTTCTCGACCATCAGGATCACCGAGCGCTCGGGCGCGCGGGTGCGATGGACCACTCCCTTGGGAACGACAAATCCCTGGCGCGGAGCAAGCTCGACGGTGCGGCCTTGCACCCCATCGGCGAAGACCTGCCGATGAGGACCCCGGTCTTCGAGGTCGATGAGAAACTTGCCGTCGAGCACGAAGAAGAACTCGTCGTCTTCGTCATGCTTGTGCCAGTGGTACTCGCCCTGCATCACGCCCAGCCGCACCACCGATCCGTTCACCTGGCACAGCGTCTGGTTATACCACTGGAACTCGCAGGCGTCGGCCAGCGCCTGGACGTCGATCGTCTCCAGCGGCGCATGCAAAATGTTGAGGCGAGTCTCGTAGGGGAAAGTTGGCGCGGTTTCAGCCATCATCGGCTCCTCAAGGTCAGAATACTTCCTAAATCCGCACAAGTTCGCGCTGCATCGCCCCCGTCACCCACGCCTTGCCCGGCGCGGTGAGCATATTCACTTCACTTCGCACGCCGAACTCGGGCAGATAGATCCCTGGCTCGACGGAGAAGCAGGTGTGCGGCAAAATGCGCCGCTCGTCGTGCGTCTCCAGATTATCGAGGTGCGCGCCGGCGCCATGAATGTCCGTGGCGATGTTGTGGCCGGTGCGATGCGTGAAGTAATCGCCGAAGCCAGCGGCGCGAATCACGGCGCGGGCCGCGTCGTCTGCCTCAAACCCTCGGATGGTGTGCCCGGCGCCGAATGCTGCCTCGACGCGCGAGACGGCCGCGTCGCGCGCTTTGCGCACCGTCTCGAATACCTGCTGCTCCCGTTCGGTCGGCTCGCGTCCCACCACGCCGGTCCAGGTAATGTCGTAAAACACGCTGCCCGGTTTTTCCAGCCTGCCCCAAATGTCGATGAGCACGAAGTCGCCTTCGCGGATGGGCGAGGTGCGCTCGGCCGTGGGTTCGTAGTGGGAATCGGAGCTGTTGGCATTGGCGCTGACGTTGGGGCCGTTCTCCCACACCAGTCCCTCGCGGCGCATAGCCTCGCTGAGCCACTGCACCACGTCGTACTCCGTCAAGCGGCCTTCGCCGCCGGACGGCGGACGCAGGCACGCTGCAATCTCCTTCCAGCATTCGGCCAGAATCGCATCGATGGCGCGCTGGGCAGCGGCGTGGCTTTCGATTTGTTCGTCGTTGAGCACCGCCTCGAACTGGCTCACGAGGTCGGCCGAACTTACGATCTGCTTGCCGAGAGAGCGCAGGAACTCGACCGTGCCGGCATCGACCATCGAGACATACATGATGTCGTTGTTGGGCGAGTACTGCATGGCCAGCCGCCTGGAGCCGGCGAGCATCGCCTTCAGCCCCGACTGCAGCTCCTGCCAGCTCGAGTAGAGGCCGCTGGAGCCGGTCAGCGAGTCCAGCCGGCCTTGCTCGATGCGATGCACCAGCTTGCGTGGCTCGCCCTTGACCGGAACGAGATAGTACCAGCGCCGCGTAATATGCGCCTTCTCGTCGAGACCGAGAATGTGCGCGGCGATGGGGTCGCGGTGATGATGATCGTAAAACAGCCAGCCATCGAAGCCGGCGTCGCGGATGGCCGCCTGAATTGCCTCAAGATTCATAACAGTGATGATACGCGCGCAAGGAGCAGATGAGTGAGGGCAATAGGTCTCAGATGGGATATCTTTGGCACGTTCTGCACGCGGTCCGCGCATTCCTAAGTGAAGGCAGTCGACAGCAGACGCGCCATCAAAAGGAGAAGAACCATGAACCGGACGATCACACTTGTAAGTGGGCAAGAGGAACCGCAGGAAGACTGGCAGGCAAAAGTGGCGCATCTGGAAGAGTGGGTCCGTGAGCTCCTGTTGAAGAACCAAACCCTTCGCATGGCATTGCTGGCTGAAAGGGCGAGAGCCCAGAGCAGCGGCAATTCTCGCAACCTCATCGCGGACTCTCTGGCCGGATGTGCCAGCCGGAGCTAACCGAGTCAAGTATAAGTTCGACTTAGGATGTCGGACGTAACAGCTCCACCGATCCGGTGTCCATCACAACTGGGGGAGGAGTCGGAACGGCCGACCTGACAGTGAAATAAAGAATGCGAAGTATCGCAAGTCCAGACAGAATACCAAATGGGATGAAAAACCCACAGACCGTCCATCGTTCGGGTGCGCTCCTGCGCAGCCTGAACAAGGCGCGCCAGGTTTTCCTTTAACTCCGCATCGTCTCCGCATGCCTCGCCGAAGAACGCGCCCCGTTCCTCGTTGCTGCGCTCAAGCGCCTTGTGAAACAGAGGCTTCAAACGATCCCAGAGTTCGGGCGTCATCTAAGTGGGGCGAGCTGGTCGCGCAGCCACGCGCGGGCTATTTGCCGTACAAGAAAACCGATAAGACCTGACACTCCTATATGAGAAGTACTGCCGCGATGATTGAGGAATTCGACCGGAGAGAAATGCGTGGACGGGAAAAGAGGGTTGAAGGATCGAACTCGGCGGCAGGGGTTGAGTCTTCGCCCGAGTTCCGCACCGCTGAAATAGAATCAATCCATGACCGACCCTCCCCTCGCTTCTCCCGATGTTTTGGCCCGCGCCCGCCGGATCAAGTTGTTCCTGATGGATGTGGATGGGACGCTGACCGACGGTGGCGTCTGCCTCATTTCGACCACCAGCGCCGACGGCGGCGGAGATCCGGTTGTCTCGGAGATGAAGGTTTTCAACGCACAGGATGGACAGGGACTCTCGCTCGCCCACACCATGGGGATTCAGACCGGATTCATCACCGGCCGATCTTCACCGGCCGTGGCAAGACGCGCCAAGGAATTGAAGGTCACTTTCGTCTATTTGGGTCAGGCGAAAAAAGACGAGGCGTTCACCGAATGCTTGCGCAGAGCGGGGGTGACCGAAGAGGAGGTTGCCTACCTGGGCGACGATCTGCCCGACATTCCCCTGGCGCAGCGCGCGGGGTTGGCAGTTTGTGTAGCCGATGGCGCGCCGGAACTGGCGGCAATCTGTCACTTCAAAACCCGGCGGCCGGGAGGGCGTGGCGCAGCGCGCGAGGTCGTCGAGCTGATCCTGAAAGCTCAGGGTCGCTGGGAAGAGGCCGTACCGAAGGCGCTTGCCTAGAAGGAAACATATCGTGATCAATCCCGCCAATGCGAAATGCAGCTACTGGCGGCGTCCGGTGTTTCCAGTAGCCACACCGTTGTCCATGTTGTAGTCGCCGTCTGCCTGCAAGCTGGTAACGAGGCCGCCGGCGTCGCCGCCGGCTTCCACCTCGGACCGAGTTTCCACTATGTCGTGCTTCGCAAGCTATCACTCATCCACCTCGTTCTACTGGAAACCCCGATGCCTGTGGGGCTCATACCGGTGGTGACTCCGGAGAGTTGGACCGGACACTTAACTTGAAGGGAATATGCAAAGCAAATTACGTTGAACAAAGGCTTGACACTTCGGTGTCGCAAAACCTAATCTTGCCGCCTTGGCAGGGGGGATGTGAACAATCCTATGGTTGGACTGGTTAACTACGCAAAGGAACCTCACTCGGTGGAGCTCCGCGAACTTCCTGTTCCGGAAATCGGCGATGAGGACGTTTTATTTAGTGTTCAAGCCGTAGGCATCTGCGGTAGCGATCTGCATCAATACACAGGCAAGCAAAGCTGGAAGGTGAATTATCCAGTCGTCCTCGGTCATGAGTTCGCCGGTTCGATCGCCAAACTTGGCAAGCGAGTAAACGGCTTCAAGGAAGGCGACCGCGTCGTTAGTGAAACAGCGGCGGTTTTGCCGGCGGATTCGCCACTCATGCGTCAAGGTCTCTACAATCTGGAGCCGCGACGGCTTGGTTTCGGGTATGGCGTCGATGGGGCAATGGCGCCTTTCGTCAAGGTGCCGGCGCGCTGCCTTCATCACATTCCGGAGACGCTGGCTTTGGAAAGAGCGGCGCTGACCGAGCCATGCTGCGTGGCCTACAATGCCGTCTGCGTGAATTCCCACGTGCGCCCCGGTGACAGCGTCGCAGTGCTTGGGCCTGGACCAATCGGACTGCTTTGCGCGGCAATGGCGAAGCTTTCCGGAGCCGGGCATTTGATCGTAGTCGGCACTCCCGCCGATGGCAAACGACTCGATGTCGCCAGGCAGATTGGCGCCGACACGACGCTTGGCGCGCAGGGCGAAGATGTTGCCGAATGGATCAGGGATTTCGGCGATGGCTACGGAGTCGACCTGGTCATCGACGCTGCCGGTGTCTCCGCGTCGCTCAAGATGGCGCTTGACATTGTCCGTCCGGCTGGCCAGATCACCAAGGTCGGGTGGGGTCCGCAGCCGCTCGACTTCTCGCTCGATCCGCTCGTGCAGAAAGCCGTCACTCTCAAGGGCAGTTTTTCCCACAATTGGCCAATCTGGGAGAAAGTTCTTTCCCTCCTTGCCGGCGGCAGGATCGATCTCAACCCAATACTCAACCGGATTTCGCCTCTCGACGAATGGCGCGAGGCTTTTGAGGAGATGCACTCCGGCGCAATCGTCAAAGGAGTACTCCAGCCGTGACCGAACCGCTCTCACCTGCAAGTGCGCGCTTAAAGGACAAAGTAATCTTAGTGACCGGATCGACCACCGGGATCGGGGAGGGCATGGCACGGCTCTTTGCGCGCGAAGGCGCCAAGGTGATGATCCATGGAAGAAACAAAAACAGAGCGCAACAACTTACTGCCGAGATCGGAGACAAGGCGTCCTTCGTTCTCGGGGCGCTTGAAGATCCGCAGGTCCCTGCCAAGCTCATCGAAGAAACAATTGCTCACTTCGGAAGAATCGACGGACTCGTCAACAATGCGGCCTTGATGACCCGGGGAGGGCTCGAAGGCACGGATTCCGAGGCGTTCGACAGGACCGTCGCCGTCGACTTGAAGGCGCCGTTTCTTTTGATTCAGTCCGCGCTCCCTCACTTTCGGAAACAGGGCGCGGGCCGCGTGCTGAACATCGGTTCCGTCAACGCCTATTGCGGGGAGCGGACCATGGTGGCTTATTCGATCTGCAAAGGTGGTTTGATGACCTTGACACGCAACCTGGCGGACGCGCATGGGGCCGAGGGCATCCGCGTCAATCAGCTGAACGTAGGCTGGACGCTTACGCCGAACGAACTCGCATTGAAGAAGAAGGAGGGACTGCCGGAAGATTGGCCCTCCAGGCTGCCCAGGACTTATGCCCCTGCGGGCCGGTTGCTTTCGCCTGAGGATATTGCATGGGCCGCGGTCTATTTTCTTTCCGACGAGGCGTCTCTCATCAACGGCGCAATTCTCGATATGGAGCAATACCCGCTGATCGGGAGAAACCCACCCAAGGAAGTCAATTGAACGCAGTGATGATGCCAAAACTCGCCGCTTTTCCCAAGTGCTATATGGACCAGCTTTGCGTCGATCGGAGCATGACGCTCTTCGAGTGGATCGAGCTTGCCGCCACACTCGGCGTGGATGGACTGGAGTTCTATTCGGGCTTTCTGGAAGAGGACGATGCGTTTCTCAAAAGCGTGAAGGCCGCGCTTGAAGAGCACAACCTTGAGATGCCGATGCTCTGCTGCTCTCCCGATTTCACCGAGCCCGATGCGGTTCTCCTGGGGAGGGAGATCGAGCGCGAAAAACGGATGATTGAGATTACTGCCTTCTTTGGTGGCCGGTTTTGCCGTGTTCTCTCCGGGCAGCGCCGGCCGGGACTCACGCGAGAGGCTGGCGTGGCCCAGGTTGTACGCGTGATAACGGGCCTGCTGCCGTTTGCCGAAGAGCATGGCGTTGTGCTGACGATGGAAAACCACTACAAGGACAACTACTGGAAATACCCGGAATTCGCACAGAAGATGGATGTGTTTACCGAGATTGTGGAGCGGATTCCTTCGCCATGGTTCTCGGTAAACTACGATCCTTCCAACGCTATCCTTGCGGGCGAGGACCCGCTGGAGCTTCTGGGGAGAGTGAAGCACCGCGTGGCGACAATGCATGCCAGCGATCGTTCTCTGAAGAGCGGCACCATCGAGGACCTGCGCAAGGAGGAAGACTCGGTTGGGTACGCCAGCCGCCTCTCACACGGCGTGATCGGCA
The DNA here is from genome assembly GCA_049676965.1 of Occallatibacter sp. GTDB lineage: Bacteria > Acidobacteriota > Terriglobia > Terriglobales > Acidobacteriaceae > Telmatobacter. The sequence goes on along the minus strand of JBAUBR010000329.1, from coordinate 14,290 downwards.
AAGGGATGAACGACTACGACAAGATTTTCTCGACACTCCATGCGGTGGGTTTCAATTCGTGGATTTCCATCGAAGATGGTATGGGCGGGATGGACGAACTGCGGGAATCGGTGAAGTTTCTGAGGGCCAAGATGGAAGTCCATTTTGGCAGCGAGGCAAAGTACATGTGAACACCATTGTTCAAATCTCGCTTGATCTTACTAGCATCTCGGAGGCAGTTGAAACCGCGCACCTGGCAATGCGTGCGGGGGTCGACTGGCTGGAGGCAGGAACTCCTCTCATTATCGCCGAAGGAATGAACGGCGTTCGCGCACTGCGCGACGCGTTTCCCGGCGTTCCCATTGTCGCCGATTTGAAAACCATGGATGGCGGCTGGCTCGAGGCGGAGTTAATGGCAAAAGCCGGGGCAACTCATGTAGTGGTCATGGAACGCGCACATCCGGAAACCATCAAAATGGTGGTGAAGGCGGGAAGAGATTTTGGCGTCAAGGTCATGGGCGACAATCTCGCGGCGGAGGACATGATCGCAGCGGCCAAAAGGCTGGAGGATTTTGGCTGCGATTTCGTAATTCATCATATTGGCTACGATCAGCGTCGCGGTCTTGCTGCCGCGGGAAAGCCATATCCCAGTCCGCTCGATCAATTGCGCGAGGTCGTCGCGGCTGTCCAGGTTCCTGTCCAGGCCGTTGGCGGTCTTTCGATTGAGCAGGCCATCCGCACCCCGGAATACGGGGCCCCGCTCGTCGTGCTGGGCGCTCCCCTCACCATTGATGCCGATTCGTTCAAGATCGCATCGGGCAATCTCGAAGAAATGCTCCGCCTGGTTTGCGACAGGGTCCATGCCTATCGCCACTGATCCAGGGCGATTCGGCGCTATTCGACTAAGACTCGCACCCCTGTCCCGTCAGCCCCGTGCGCGCGTCTGCACTACTGTGGTTGGGGCAGCAGTGGAAGCTTCTTTCTCGGCGCAGGCTGCACCGCCGCGTTTGCCGGCGCCTCCAGCCCTCCAACCGGGTTGGTCCCGGCATCGAGCATCGACGTCAGCTCCCCTTGCCCGTACTTCGGTGCGCTCACGTATCCGTGGATGTGGTCCTTGCTGACCTCGTTGATCACGACCTGGATCGGCTGCTCCTTGTCCGAATAGAACACCACCGGCTGGTACACGTTCACGTGCTTCTGCACCAGGTTTCGATCTTCCACAATCAATTGCAGATCGGCATACTGATGCTTCTCGTTGGCTTTCCGCAGGCTGATCGAAATGGGTCCTTCGCGCCGGAACTGCTTCGATTTACCGAGATCGAACTCAGTGTAGTTTCGTTCCCCTTTCTTCTCGAGCAACACCAGTTCGTCATGCGTGTGCGCAATCGAGCCGGTCAGCTCCGTGCGCGTGTTCGCCAGGTCGCTGCGGGTTTCGTCTATCTGCTTTCCTTCCGCGTCCAGTTGAGCCTGCAGCTTGATCAGTCTCCGGTCCTGGAGATGGGCCGCACTGGGTTTCGCCGTGCGGCGTGCTGGTGCCGTCGCGACGGAAACCGTCGTCGGGGAGGCTGGCGGGGTTGCATCCCGTGAGGCCAGTGCATTCACCCTGGCTGCAAGGTCGTTGAGCTGATTGTGGGTAGCGGCCAGCGCGGCGCTCACCTGTTCATTCTGCACCGCCAGACCTTGGGCGGTGTGATGTTCGTGGACTGCATAGCCAACGCCAGTTCCGGCAATGGCAATAGAGGCAACAAAGGGAGCCATGCGTTTCAGAAGCGGCGCCAGCGCCTGCATCGGGGAATTCTCCATAAGTCCTCCAGGGGACGGATCAAGTTAATGATGCACGTTGGGGTCCACGATTGCAGAGGCGTAACCTATTTTCTGTCAACAACCTGTAGCGAATACCGAAATGAGGCAACCAGGTAGAAATTACTGACGACTGGAAATTCTTGCCCTGCGGCACCGCAAGGAGAGCGATTTGTTCTTTGCGTCGTCGCGGGACAATTCCGGGGCAGTAACGTTCACACCGGTAGCGTGCGGGTTCAGGCCGGTGGGACATTGCATTTGAGGCGTGAAAAAGGCCCTCTCTCCGCTCATCGGAGAGAGGGCCTTTTTGAGCCGAACGCGATTTAGTCGCCGTCGTCGTCTTTGGTGGGTGCAGCTTTGTTGAAGTCGCTCGCCGGGCGAACCGTCTTCTCGCCGGGGAAGGGGCGCGTGTACCCGGTGGCGTCGTACCAGATAAAGTGGTTGACGGTGTCAGGGTCTTCGGAGTCGGGTTTTTGATATTTGCCGGCGAAGATCTCCGCCTTCTTCTTCATCCAGCCGGCCCGCAGAGCCTTCACCGCAGGGATCTCGGTCGAGGTGGTTTGGGCCTTTACCACAGGTTTCACAGCCAGGGCCGGGATGGCGGTCTGGGTTGGAGTCTGGTTGACGCCCAGAGTCAGCGCGATCCCGTTGGGCACGTGCGTCCACGGCAGGAAGTTGGCTGCCGGCGGATCGTCGATGAAGGCCGTCCGCATCGGCGAGGCCCACAGGTCGAACTGGTTCATCGGCGTCAGGCCCAGAATCTGCTCGATGGTGCGGGTCATGTTGACCTGCGTGTAGAAGGTGGAGTCGGTGACTCCGTCCTGCAGCACGTATGGGCTGACGATGTAGCCTGGGCTGCGGTGACCGTCTACGTGGTCGACGCCGGTCTGCGCGTCGTCTTCGGTGACGAAGATCGCCGAAGAGGACCAGATGGAGCTGTGGCTGATGGCGTCGACAAAACGGCCAAGGGCCAGGTCGTTATCGGCCTGCATGGCCTGGTTGGCCGGCGGGCCGCCGGTGTGGTCGGAACTGATCCACATCATCTCCAGCTGCGGCACGGCACCGGCCGCTACGTCCTTCTGGAAATCCTGATTCCAGATATCGAAGCGGAACTGGTCGGGAATGCCCAGATCGAACTGCGGGTAGTTCTGAATCGTGTTGTCGATCAGGTTGGGGAGCGGGGAGTGCGAGGCGACCGTGTTGTAGTTGTAGAGCTGGCTCTCGGCGCCGGACTCATAAGCCTGCGTGTCGTTGTAGAAATCGATCCAGAGTGGCTCGCAATAGTTCGAGGCAGCTCCGGCAGGCGGGGTGCAACCCTGCGGCGGGTTGAACGTGTTGTACTCGATGTACTCGCCGTAGTTCTTGAAGTAGATGCCGGCCTTTGCAGCCTGATCCCACAGGTGGCCCTTCTTCTGGTAGGCAAGGGCTTCGCCGCCGTTGGAGGGATAGTCGCGGAGCCAGTCCGGCGACTGGATGTCGTCGCCGTAGGGCGCCATGGCCTGCGTGATCCAGTTGTGACCGTCGGCCGACTGCCGGCTCGGGTTGTAGTAGTTGTCGAAGAGCGGGAAGCGCTGCACCAGTGCGTGCGCGTTGGGCGTGACCACGCCGAGGGCTCCGCTGATGCCGAAGGTTGCCAGCGAGGGGTCGCCGTTGCCGGCGGCCACATCGCCCAGGATCTGGTCGTAGGTGCGGTTTTCACGAATGATCAGGAAGACGTGCTTGATCTTCGACGGATCGCCGATCCTGTTGGGGATTGCGAGCGGCTTGGCATGGCGGTCGCCGCCAGCGGCCGAGAAGATATTCTCCGCCAGATCCCAGTGGTTGTTCTGGAAGACCTGGTGCGTCATCGTCCACAGAGTCGAGCTGTTGGGAATGGGAACGATGCTGACGATGCCAAGGTCCTGGTGAGTGTTGAGGCCTTGCGGTGAGCCGTATTCGGATGTGGTCGAATTTGCTGTCGTCGGCGCGCTGCTCACGGTTTCGAAGGGATTCGGGTTGCCCGTGGCCCCCCAACCCTTGTCGTCGGCAACCAGCAGCACGCTATCCGCCGTGTCCAGCACCACCGAGGCCGGCGCATAAGCGACCGGGATCATTCCCTTGATCGGGTTCCACGTCCAGCTGTTGAGGTCGACCACCGCGATGGCGTTGGCGTTGTAAAGCGCGACATAGGCGATGTTGTTCTTGGCATCGACGGCGATCGAGTTCGGTCCCGCGCCATAGGCCGGATTGCGATGGCCGGGCACGCCGATCGGCAGCCCGAGGTCGATCTTCCGCTCCTCTTTGTTGGTGGCCGTATCGATCACTGAGATGCTGTCGCTATAGGTATTGGCGACCAGGAGTTTCTTGCCCCAGAGGGCCATACCGGTCGGGTGCAGGCCGGTCTCGATGCTGCCGGTGACCTTAAACGAGGCCAGGTCGACGACGGAGACGGTGCCGGTCAACGTGGAGCCTTCCGGATAGCGGGCGACGACCGGGGTGCCGTTGGAGTATCCCTGGAAGTCTTTCTCCTTGGCAATCCGGCCACCCTCGTTGGAGACGTAGGCGGTCTTACCGTCGGGCGAGATGACAACGCTGTGCGGGACGTTCCCGACGCGGACTTCCGTGCCCTCAACCGGCGTGGTCGCGGTCAGGTCAATCTTGGTCAGCGCATCGTTGTTGTCCAACACGACGTAAGCGGTCTTGGCATCCGACGAGACCGCGATGCCCATGGGATAGGAAGTGTATGTACCATCCGACACAATCGAGACGGTGTAGCCGCAGGGAATTAAAATGCTGCCCGTGGTCCCCCCAGGGCTGTTCGGGAAGCAGGTGACGTTGGTCAGAGCGCCGTTGGCGTTGAGGTCGATCGGAACGCTGACGTGCGCGTAGTCTGAGAGCAAGCCCGTCGTCGCATTGACGCTGGCGATGCCAACGTAGCCTTGGTATTGGCCCTGGGCGTTCTTGCCGCTTTCGCCGTCCTGGCTGAACAGCAGGTACTTCCCGTCCGGCGTATAAGAGATGCCGGTGCTGCTGCCGCTCGAGTCCTTTCCTCCGGTGCTATAGCTCTGCAGCACTGCGCCGGTTTGGGTGTTGAACACTTCGACGGCTCCGTTGCCATTGGACGGCGACGTACCCATGGTGAGGACTGCGGCGGTGTGATTGCCGGTGGGGTTGAGCGCGATGGACTTGGCGCGGACCCGGATGCCGAGGTCGACCTGGGTGCCGGCAGGCGTGATGACGGTGCCGTCGCTGACGACAAAGGAGCCGTTCGTCTGCGGGCCGGGTGTGTAGGTCGGGAACGGTACGGATTGACCCAGGAGCGCCGGAACGCTCAGCCCTGTCGCCAGCAGGCCGGCGAGCAGACGCAGTGGGCTGATCCGAAGATGATTGCGAAAGGTTTTCGCGGACATGAATTGTTCTCCTCTTCTTTCGGTTTCTTCCATTGGTTTCTTCCATCGCGCGACCCGGAATCGGACATGCAACATGGGGTCGCTTCAGGAAACGGAAATTCATGGATGGCGTGGGAGACGTTGGCACGTCGAATCGATCACTTGCAGTTCCTCTTGCAGTGCAGAGTCATTATCGACGTTCGACCCGCGTAGGTCATTGATTTGCAACGCGCATTTTCTCTAAACGTGCGCTGCGCCCGGTTTCCTGAAGCGGCCCCGGCTTGCCCTTCGACATGCCGCCATATTGAGCGCTGGAACGAGAAACATGAATCCAGCTCAGGCTCCCTCTTCGATCACAGAACGTGGCGCAGCGGTAGAGTTGCGCCAACGGGCCAAGTCTAGGACCGCGAAAAGAACGCCAGCATGACGCGAGGATTACAGTTTTGTCATTTCGTTACGGCAGTGTGAATACGCAGTGTGACAAGCGTTCCACGGCAGGGCTTCGCATCTTTCCTGTGAACCGCAACATCATCGGTTCTGGGCGATCCTCGCGTTCGACAAATAGCTGGCACACGGAGATCGGTATTTATTCGAACCTTAATTAGGGCGTCATCTCCAGATAACAACCGGATTACAAAATTGTCATTTATCCGCCAGGCGACAAGAGCGTCGCAGAGTGGATCAGTCCCGCAGCGTTTGCTACCCCGGCCGGAGAATTCGGTGACGCGCCGCGTAAGCTCCTTCGCGAACCGGGCGCGTGGCCGATCGATTTCGGCGCCGGCAAGACGATTCCAGTTCACAACCGATGGGCGACGAGAAGCAGATTTGCTTCTTTCGCCGGAATCCAGTGAGCTGTTCCGATGGCAAGTCCGGATTTGTGAAGGCGCGTGACAAATGAAGATCCTCGTCATTGAAGACGAAGTCAAGACAGCCAAGTTCCTCAAGAAAGGACTCGGTGAAGCCGGTTACGTCGTCGACGTAGCCGCCAATGGCCTGGAGGGTCTGCATCTGGCTCTGGAGGTCGATTTCGACCTTCTCATCCTCGACGTGATGCTCCCGGCGCTGGACGGATGGCAAGTGCTTGCACGCTTGCGTGAGGCGGGGCGGAAGATCCTTGTTCTGATGCTTACGGCGCGGGATTCCGTTCACGAACGCGTGCGCGGTTTCGAACTGGGATGCGACGACTACCTGGTAAAGCCGTTCGCATTCTCCGAACTCCTCGCCCGGGTGCGCTCGCTGCTGCGCCGGTCGACGCCGCGCCCGCAGGAGACTCTCCGACTGGCGGACCTGGAGATCGACCTGCTGCGCCACCGCACGACCCGCGCCGGCCAGAAGATCGACCTCACTTCGAAGGAGTTTCTGCTGCTGACGCTGCTGGCGCGGCGCGCCGGCGAAGTACTGTCGCGGACGCTGATCGCGGAGTCGGTCTGGGATATGAACTTCGACAGCGACACCAATGTCGTGGACGTGAATGTGCGCAGGTTGCGCAGCAAGGTCGACGATCCCTTCCCCGTCAAGTTGATTCACACGGTTCGCGGCGCCGGCTATGTCCTCGAAGCCGAATCGTAGGGCATTCGCTGCGCCGCGCCCGCGCAGGACCTTGGCGTTCCGGCTGTCGGCGGCCTACTCGTTGGCGGGCCTGATGCTGGTAATTCTGGCCACGGCGAGTCTCTACATCGTCCTGCGGACGGAACTGGACCGAAGCACAGAGCTGTTCCTTGCCGACAAGCTGCACGTGTTGCGCACCATGCTGCGGGAACGGCCGGACGACGAGGATGCGCTGCGCGAGGAGATCGAACTCGAGTCCGCGGCGCGCCGGTACCAGCATTTCTACATTCGCCTCTTCGATGAACATGGCGTGGCGGTGATGACGACGCCTGGCATGGCTGAACAGTTGGATCTCGCTGAGCTCGCGAGCCGAACCCGTGGCCGCTCCGAGCATTCGGTTGCAATCGCGGGCCGGAATAGGCAACCATTCCGAGTCGCTATCGCAACGGTTGCCGTCGGCACGCCGCCGACTCACAACGACACGGTTCAAATCGCCATCGACGTTTCGCAGGAACAGGAGTTACTGGCGCGCTATCGGCTCTGGTTCTGGGGCATCCTGCTGGCGACGTCGGTTATCTTCCCGCTGGTGGGATACCGGATTGCGCGTCACGGCATTCGGCCCGTCGAAGAGATCGCCGCAACTGCGCGGAGGATCACGTCGACGAATCTGCGCGAGCGGATCGGCGCGGAAGGCTATCCGTCGGAACTTGCATCGCTGGCCGGGACATTCAATGAGATGCTGGATCGGCTTGAAGAATCCTTCGAGCGGATCTCGAAGTTCTCGGCCGATATCGCCCACGATCTGCGCACGCCGGTCAACAATATTCGCGGCGAGGCCGAAGTGGCCCTCGCCCGCGCGCGCACCGTCGATGAGTACCGCGACGTACTGGAATCCTCTCTGGAAGAAGCAGTGCGGCTTTCCGAACTGATCGGCGATCTCTTGTTTCTAGCCCGCGCGGAGAGCCCCTTGACCGAGTTGCATCGCGAGCACGTGATCGTCGGCGAATTGCTGGCCACGGTTCGCGACTACTACGAAGCCTCCGCGAGCGACTCGGGAATATCGCTTGCCATGGACGAAGAGGCCGAGCCGCTCAACGCGGAACTGGATCGCTCGCTGATGCTGCGGGCGGTGAGCAACCTGGTCTCGAACGCCATTGCGCATACGCCGCCGGGAGGAACCGTGACTCTGGGGGCCACGAACGAGGACGCCGCGATTCGCATCGAGGTCTCCGACACCGGCGCCGGCATTCCCGCCGAAGCGCTGCCCAGAGTATTCGATCGCTTCTTCCGCGTCGATCCATCGCGCTCCAAGACATCGGGTGGCACAGGGCTGGGCCTTGCCATCGTGCAGAGCATCCTGACGCTTCACGGCGGCAGCGCGGAGATCGCCAGTCAGCTCGGCCGTGGAACCCGCGTCACGCTACGCATGCCGGCCCTCGCAACACGATGACAAAACCGGAATTCTCACGTCACGCTGGCGTCGAGATCGCTCCCTGGCAAGTAGCAGCCCCTTAGGTCGAAATCATGCTTACGGCCTTGTAATTGTCAGCTTTGCATCCTTCAAGGCGAAGCTGTAGTTCTCCGCCTGTAGACTGCCGGCGATTTACTACCAAGCAAGCGGCTTACTTTGGCCTCGGATACGCTTAATTATCTCCAGACTCCAGCGCCCTCGATCTCGCTTCCTGCCGGTTCGTATCCTAGCCTGCAGAACACGACGATATCCGACTCAGGGTTGCCGCACACATACCGAATCTCGGGAGGAACAGTAGGCTGGCTCGATGGACGTGCTGGACAGTCGACGATGACAGACGAAACACATTGCGCCAACAGCGTTACTGAGGGTACATTCTCTCTTAACACGATCTCGGAAGTCTCTACGATGAGTTCATTGCTGGAGTGTCCTCCTGAGACATTCGTCAAATCGGATGTGTTGAACGATCGCGGATTCGCTCGCGTATATACCTTCGTAGGCCTCGGAAGCTGGCGCCAAAGGCTTACCCTGGCCGTTGCGATCATCCTGCCGCTGTTCCTGTTTTGGTGCGCAACGAGCGAAGAGCACCGCTTCTTGCTCAACAGCTTGGTGCAGGAGGGATTTGTCAATGGGAAGCCCTGGCGAATTGTCGGTGTGAGCTTCGTCGGCGACCCCATGGTCTGGGGATACTCGATTTTAGTCCCGTTTCTGGTGGCGGTTCTAGGAATTGCCGCACAGCGAACCCTCGATCTCGTCAATACCGCGTCAGCCAAGGCTACCCCTGCCTGGAGATCGGACACTTCCGATACCGGGTTTGCGCGTGCGGTCCAGGCGACACGGCAAATCTGGAGCATGAAACCAGGAGGTGACCACAAGGTCCGCGTCATCCTTCGAGTCGCGCCATGGATCCTTGCGGTGGCCATGTGGAGCTACAACACGCTCACGTGTGGACTGCACGATATCGGATTTCTGAAGTATCCGTACACGAGCGCCCATGTGTCGGTGATTGAGATCGAACCCGCTGCAAACGCGCCGGCGCCGGCAGTGAATCCCGCGGCGCTTTTGCATGGGCAATCATCCAATGAGACCCGGTTCGACGGGAAAGAAGTCGCGATCGTTCCGGCTGCGAAGATAAAGAGCACAACACTTGAGCTGCAATCACCTATACCCTTGAGAAAATGGGATTGCGAGGCCAAAGTTGCTCCGTTTTCTTTTTGGCTGGCCCGAGTTTGGACGCTGTTCTACTATTGCCCGATCTCCTTTCTGCTTCGCGAAATCGTGCTGATGGTCTGGGGGGTAACGTTTTTCCTGAGCGCTGGAGAGCACTCGAACAAGCCCGGCGCCAACAGAGAACCGAGACTACACATAAATCCGTTCGAATCGGACGGCTTCGGCGGACTGGGAGCGCTCGCGGATGCCGCCATTATCTACTGTTATTGCGTATCGATTCCGGCTGCGCTCCTTGGTCTATCGTTCTTCAAGGAAGGAGTTCCCGCGGCGTGGCACGATTTCCTTTTGATGGGTCTCTACATCCCGATAGGTGTCTGGCTGGCGTCTACCCCGGTGCTTGCGGTTCACCGGGCCATTGTCGGTTGCAAAAACCGATTGCTAAGTATGATTGCCGACAAAATGAACGCTCTAAGTGATCGGATGTTACTCGATTGGCCCACGAGTAATGAGCCGCAGGGCACGAAAGCGATCGATGAACAGCGGCAGGCATATAGCCGGTTGTTTGCCGATGTGAAGCAGATGAAGGAATGGCCTTTTGACGTCATGTCGGTGGCTCGCATTGCTTTGTCGATAGCGACCCCATGGCTGCCTGCGCTTATCAAGGAGATGGCCTCAGGTCTGCTTGGGCTCGGGGGTCACCCGGGCAGCTAACCGCCATGATGATAGAAAAGCTGCTGAGTCATCGGCTCCGGGGCTTTGGTCCGCCAGAGAACACAAGCAGCGCGATGCAGGCGGCGTGCAGGGCCGGAATTCGCTACCTCGAAATCGATACCCGCATTGGCCCCGACGGCGCAATCTATGTGAGGCATAACCCCTGGTCGAGTTTCCTGCGATCGCTGGGCATCGTTCCAATCAATTCCCATATCTCCAAGGATTCTTCGAGCTGGGATCGAGGTGAGTTGTTTCCGCTCCAGGAAGCCCTTCGCATCTTTTCAGATTGCTCGCATGCATCGCAAAAGCTATGTATCGATATTAAGGACTACGGCTTCGAAGACTTGCACCTTGAGCTTGTTCGTCAAGCGGGACTCGAGGACCGCGTATGCTTCGTAACTTGGATACCTCAGACGATTCTGCGTCTACATCTCCTCGGAACCAAATGTCCACTGGTTTTATCCTATTTCGATCTCGGTCGCTTCGGGTGGTTGGGCCGGGCCGTGGACCGGATGCTCGCCAACTGCTGTGCACGCTTCGGCTGGTTCGTGATCCTCGGTCGCAATCGTTGTGCCGAAGTACCTGGATCGTTAGCTCAGGGGCTTCAGCACGGGCTATTCTGTGTTGGCCTGCCAACCAAATTGGCCGACGTTCTCAGGAACAGTCACGGAGGAATATGTATCCAGCGACACTTGGTGAATCACAAATTGATCGCGAGATGTCTGGATATAGGTCTTCAGCTCTGGACCTTCAGCGTAAGTACAAAGGCAAGCTTCGTGCAGTATGCCAGGCAGCCGGGCGTGGAAGTCGTGTTTTGTGACAGGGCCGAAGCGATCGCCCGGACTCTGAATGAGCGGTCTATCTCTGAGAACAGACGGGACTCAATCTGAAGCTGGGACACGCGCTGTTGAGAATTCAAATTCGCCACTTGGGAAGATGCGCGTTAGGTATCTAAGTGTGGTGCGAGCAGGTAATTGAACGCACAGTCTTCGTTCTGTAAATAGTCGCCGGGATCGTACGGACGTATTGAACAACTCCCGCCTGCGACGAATGACAAGTCGCGAATGCGTTCAAGGAGCACCTGAGACGCAATCGATGAGTCCTGGCAGATTAGGTACTTATTTGAGTTCGGTGCCTTCAACAGCAACAGTTTGCGCGCTGCGGGAGTTATTCAGCGAGTTCGAGTTGATCTGAATGCTTTCTTTCAGAAGTGTTGACGAACCCTTCTTGATTGGTGCGATCGGCTTGAAGTCGACTGTCAGCGTGCAGGAGGCTGCATGCGCCAGAGTCTCTCCGGCTTTGCAATCCGTGCTATTGCCGGAAGCATCTTCCGGAAAATCGGCCGGGTAGCTGACCGAAGAGATGGTGAGCACTGCGTTGCCGATATTGCGAACGACGACTTCTTGCGAACCGCCCGAGCTCACTTTGCCTTCGACGGTATTCGCAAAGGTGAGCGTCGGCGTGCCATTGCGCAGAAGTTCTATTACTCGCTTGTTACGGGTGTCGGCAACGTAGAGTACACCGCCATGATCGAGAGCGATGCCGTGCGGATTTGACAGACCGCCGGCGGGCAATTCCCGTTGCACGCCGCCGGGGAGAAGCTCGATCAGCTCGTCGTTGCTTGTTTCAGCAATATAAAGCGTCCCCGCCGGATCGATAGCGATTCCTATAGGGCCGCTCAGAGCCGGCAATCCGGTATGCAGAACAGTAGCAGCGCCCGTTGAATCGATTTTGACGATGCGATTGTTTCCGGTATCGGCAATGAACAAATCCCCCGCGGCGTCGACGGCGAGTCCGTTGGGGCGGGAGAGTTTGAGGATTCCCGTCGAAACAATCGAGACAACGCCGTTCGCCTTTACCTCGACGATCTTGTCATGCCCGGTGTCGGCGATCAGCAGGTCGCCGGTGCGGTTCACGACAAGGCCGCGAGGGCTGGCAAGTGTACGGCCATCGAGCGGCACGACATGCGCCTCCCCGTCAATCGTAAACTGCACGATGCGGTTGTTCCCCGTATCGGCAATGTCAAGGTTGCCGACGCCATCGACCGCAACGGCGCTGGGAGATTCCAACTTCAGCGTACCGAGGCGGAGAATGCTTCTGAAACTTCCCGCCACTTTGATGACTCGGTCCGCACCCGCGTCGGCGATATAGAGGGCACCGTTCCCGTCGACGACCACGGCTTGCGGGCTGGCGAGCTTCGCAGCACCAGCGGGTTGCACAATGACTTGCGGACCAGGGTCGAAGATCGAAAGTGGACCAAGTCCATCGCCATAAATTGGAACTGTGACTAAAATCTGCGATGGCGCGGTGTTGCTTGGGAGTTGGAAGGCGCCAATCCAGAGCCCCGGCGCTGGAGGATTGAAGGCGATGGATCCCTCAAACGGCGTCCCTGGCACGATCGGTTGCCCATCATACCAATATTGAAAGACGGTTTGAATTGCCCCTTGCGTCAGCACATTTATGCCGCCGATCGTACTGAGCGGCCCCTGGGCCGATGGCGAAGGAATAGAGCAAGTAAGAATTCGTGAGATCGGAACCAATATCAATCGGCGCAAAGACGTCGAGCTTGCCTGTCTCCGTGAGGAAGTGGTAGTTCTCGGCGGAAAGCGCGCTGGTCACGACGGTGATAGGGTAATTGCCCGCATGTGGCGCATTGCCGGCGGTGCTCTTCAGAATTGGCTTACCGCTCACGACGCTGGCAGTGTCGTTGTTGCGGAAACCGGTCAGCTCATAAGAGAAGGCCGCGGGAGCGATCCCGGCAAGCTGGTAAGCATCATGGGGTACTACGGTCAAAGGCGCCTTGTTCACCTGCAGAGTTGCGTCAAACACATGAATCAGATCGTAGGGCGGCGCACTGACGGTGGCCGATATGGGATAGGTGCCGACCGGCGACGTCAGAGTAGCCGTTGAAAAGGGCGTGACCGCAATCTCAAAGCCGCTGGGCAGCCCAGACAAGTTGTAAGAGAATTGAGGATTTTCCGAACCGTAAAGCCGCATGGCGTTTAAGAAATAGACGTCCACTGCATGGGTTGAAAGGCGGGTTGCCTCTGCGTGCGCTGCTAAAGAAGGTCTGGCCCGCAATCCCGACCCGTCTTGTTGCGGCAAGGGGAGTGGGGCGAACTTCGGCCCTGGAGTCTTCGGTGTGGAAGAACTCAAGCCGGTCGAATTCGCAATTGCCGGCTTTGGAACTGCCTTTGGCGACCCGCGTTTCACATAATCGCAGTCGACGTATAGTGGGACGTTGTCGTCTGTGGCAGTGGACGCCTGGTAGACTGAGTCACCCGAATAATCTGCTTCGAATGAGACGGTGCCATTGCTCCCGCAGTAACCGCTTTGCGTAACAACGATAACCTCGATCTCGTTCGAAACGCCGGACCATGTGCCTGAAACGGATGCAGATCCGGAGGCGCAGTTGCTGCAAGAAGAAGCGCCCAGATAGCCAGCTATTGTCCCCGTCGGGGTTGGGCCCGGGGGCTTCGAACTCAGGGTAACGTAAGCTATTAAAACGCAACTATCGGGTTCGCAATAGTCAGCCGCTGAATTGATTGTGATCGATGTGGGAACCCCAATTAGAACATTAGGGTAGCTCGTTTGGTTTGCTTCGTTGGCCAATGCAAACTTCGCGAGAAATGCATTGCCGGCCTTTGCGGCAGCGGCATTGTTCGCCGTCTGAAAGGCTCCGCTGGTGGTCGGAAAATCGGTCGAGTCAGCAAAACCGGTGAGATAGACATTACCCGACGCATCGACCGCCACCGCCGTGGCTCCGTCGCTATTGGTTCCCCCCAGCAGAGTGGCGTAATTCAGCACCGTGGCCATCGGATCCAGCTTGACCAAGAAGGGTGAATTTCCTTGATTGGCGGGGACAGGAAGTGAGTCCGGCGTAAGCTGGAAACCGCCGTTGACTCCCGCGCTGGGCGCAGGCGCGGTTCCAGTGAGGTACGCGTTCCCGGAACTGTCGACGGCCAACCCCGTGACCGAAGTGCCCTGCCCTTCAACATAGGTCGAATATTGGAACTGGGAAGTTGACAGATTCAGCTTGGAGATAAAGCCGAACTGCCCGTAGGCAGCGACATATTTGGCGACTCCGGAGCTGGGGCCCTCCAGCGCTCCCTCGGTGGTCCCGGTAGGGACGCTCATCACTGAGCGCCCCCCGGACGGATCCGTACGTGCGCGTCTACGCATACGGCTCTTATGAAGGATGGGTGGCGTGGAAGCGGGCTTGAGGATAGGGATGCAGGATTCG
>JBAUBR010000328.1:0-2173 GCA_049676965.1 Occallatibacter sp. | reverse complement strand
CCTGAATCGCCGCCAGCTCCGCTTCCGCCGCTGCGCGCGTCACGCCCGGCTTGAGCAGCCCGAACGCGCCCGTTTGCGCATCCCACGGCTTCTTCGCGAACTCGCTTGTGGGCGTGATCAGCGTCCACGCATCGGTCGCCGTGGGGTAGAACGAAAAATTCTTCGCCATCACACCAACAACCTGGCACGGCGTGTCGCCCAGCTTCAGGCCCTGGCCGATAATGTCGCCCGGGCTGCCGAGCTTCTGCTCCCAAAACGCGTGCGACAGGACAAGCGTGCAGCCGTTTCTTAAGTCGCTCTGCGCAAACGTACGGCCTATCTGCGGGTTCACGCCCAGCATGTCGAAGAAATCCACGCTGGCCGGAATGGCAAGCAGATCGATCGGCTTCCCTTGCCACAGCGCCGAGCGCGGCCCCGTCGCCCACGTCAGCGCGGCGAGCCTCTCAAAGCTGCGGCTGTTTTGTTTCCACGCTTCAAACTCGCGATAGGTATCGAACCATCCCCCGGATGCACGGTGCGCCGGGTCTGCCTGCCAAATCACCACCAGCCGATCGGGATTCTTGTAGGGCAGCGGGCGCAACAGCACCGCCTCGACAATGCTGAATACGGCGGCGTTCGCGCCGATGCCCAGCGCCAGCGTAACGACTGCCGCAAACGCGAAGCCCGGAGATTTGCGCAGTTGACGAAGCGCAAAGCGCACGTCCCGCAAAATGCATTCGAGCCAGAGAAGCGTGCCGCGCTCGCGATACGCCTGCTTCACCTGCCCCGCGCCGCCCAGGCGAATCAGCGCCTGCCGCCGCGCCTCTTCGGGGCTCAGTCCCGCGCGCACGCCTTCGCTGGTGTGAAGATCGATATGCGATTGAAGTTCCGCGCCGAGATCGTCTTCCCCCCGCCGCGCTCCAAACACTCCCAGGATGCGCAAGAATGTAGCTCTCAGCGCTCGCATAGGTTACCCACTCCTACTCCGTCCTCAGCGCCTGCATGGGATCGATAGAGGCCGCGCGCCGCGCGGGCACATAGGCGGCGAGTGCGGAAAGAGCACAGAGGAAAACCGCCGCGGCGATGTAGATCAACGGACCTCCTGCGCTGCCGCCCATCAGTTTGGCGCTCGATCCCATCGCCGAGTTGGTGAACGACAATGTGGAAGCGCCGCGCGAAAGGGCAAATGCGAGAACCGCGCCGACGACCAATCCGCCGGAACTGAGAATCAGTCCCTCCCGCACCACCATGCGCATCACGTCTCCGGGCTGCGCGCCCAGCGCCATGCGGACACCGATCTCCTGTGTGCGCTGCGCCACCCAGTAGGCCATTACGCTGTACAAGCCCACCGCGGCCAGCAGCACAGCCAATCCTCCGAGCACGGCCATCAGGCTTGCTGCAACTTTTTGCGGATAGAGCGATGCTCCGATGAACTCCTTGAGCGGCACGGGATCGTAGACCGTCACGTTGGGGTCGATGGCGCGCACCTGCGCCCGCAGCGTGTGAAGGACGTTCTCAGGCTCGCCGCGGGTGCGCACGTAAAATGCGAGGTTCATGTCTTCGCGGAAAACCTGCCGGAAGGGCACGTAGAAATACTGCGGCGTGGATTCGCCGAGGAAGTGGTACTTCGAGTCCTTGACCACGCCCACGATGCGGAACCACGCACCCCAGCCATGCACCGTCTTGCCCACCGGATCGCGCCGGGCGAAGAAGCGGCGCACGAAAGCCTGGTTCACGATCATGACCAGCGGAGCCTTGTCGCTCTCGTTGTCCTGCTCGGTGAAGTTGCGGCCTTCGAGGATGGGAATGTGCATCAGCGGCAGATAGCCGGGCGAGATCACATTGCGGAAGATCTTCATGTTCTCGGCCGGTTGCGGCGAGTAGCCCTCGATGCGCAGGTCTTCCCACCAGCTCGGCTCAAAGCCCAGCGGCACGCCGTCGGAGTAAGCGACGCCAGTCACGCCCGGAGCGGCCGACATGCGCTCCGCAAGCCGCACGCAGAACTCTTTCCGCTGCTGCAGGCTATACCCGTTGGTGTTGAGGTAGAACTGATTGAGCAGAACGTGATTCGGATCGAAGCCGGGGTCGATGCGAAGCGTGGATTGAAAGCTGCGGACAAAGAGCGCCGCGCCAACCAGCGCGACCAGCGCCAGCGCAACTTCGCCGGCTACGAGCGCCTTGCGCAGGCGATTGC
>JBAUBR010000327.1:0-2677 GCA_049676965.1 Occallatibacter sp. | reverse complement strand
CGCGTGGAAAGACTGCGCCCCGAGGACTACGCCGACGACGCATAGCCTGTGGAAAGTATGCAAATCCCCAAAAACCGGGATTTGCATACTTCCCACAGGCTCGACGACTGCGGCTGCTGACCAATTAGGAGTTAGCCGCACAACCCCAAAAACCGGAACCAACTGTAAACCATGTCCCCGGTCTGATGTGTAAAGCAAGTCCCCGGCTGGACATGCTGATGAATAATAGCTGGCTTTAGCCCCTGAGGGAATCCAAGTCGCTTGTTCAAAGCTTCCCTGGGGCAGGACTGAGAATGGGAAGCGCTGGCTAAAGAAAGATCGTCATTACTTTGGTTCGATAAACGTAAGTTCACTAAATGTACTAGAATTCGAGATTCCTCTTCCGGCGAGTCCGGATGACGGGAAGCAGAAGCGGAGGCTGACCATGGAAGTGGAGTTTACCGCCCGACAAGGAAAAGTTCCCAAGGCGCTGCGCGAGCAGGCTGAGGAAGGAATGAACCGCATCGCCCGGATTTTGGGCAAGACGGCGCGCGCCAGCATCACTTTCGGCGCACAGCGGCACCTGCAGATCGTGGAGCTGACCCTGCAGGCGCGTTTGCAGACGATTGTGGCCACCGGCAAGGCCACCAGCGTGGAATCGGCCCTGCGGCAGGCCGTGGCTCACGCGGAGAACCAGGCGCTGCGTTACCGCGACCGGCACCTGGTTCGGAAGCGCCTGCCCAAGGAAGAAAAAGTGATGACGGCGCCGCCGGTGGCGCGGCCCAAGGCGCGTGCCGCCGAGCCCGACGGCATGGAAATGAACGGCCATGCCCGCAGAAACGGCGCCAACACAGCGCGCACATCGATTCCGGTGCACTCGTTTCCACCCAAGGCCGCGGTGGTCGAGCCGCACATCGTGAAATCGGGAGAAGCCATCGCGCTGAAGCCTATGACGATCGAGGAAGCGGTGAAGGAAGCGGAGTTCCGCGACCGCGATTTGCTCATCTTCCGCAGCGTTGCGGGAGAGCTGTTCGTCCTTCATCGCCGCCGCGACGGGCAGATGGAACTGGTGGAGATTCCGTAGAGTCTTTGAATACGCGTTGAAGAGCGGCCTGTTAGAACCTGTCCAAGAACTTCATCTTGTATGAAGGGTACGGGCTTTAGCCCGTACATCGGAGCCTGCAAATGATTGGGCTTTAGCCCCTGAGGGAAGATTTTTCAGGAGTTTGCATTCCCCCAGCGGCTGAAGCCGGAGACCAAAATCAGCTCTTATATGTACGGGCTGAAGCCCGTACCCTTCAAAGCGCTTAGTTTCTGGACAGCTTCTTAGAGACGAATTGCGGGTCTCCATTATTTCTTCGGCGGAAATCACTCCGCCTGGACCAATCAGCTCTCGTCAACAAGCTGAATTCCCATTGTCCCGGATGACCTGTTCGGGGGATGGATGGCACGTTGCGCTCGGGGTACGATCCGCCAGGGGCTGGTGTCGCGCCTGTCAGCACGGAAGCGCGGCTTGCCTCCAACGCCACCTGACGGCGACGCGCGTGCAATCCGCCGAGTGTGAAGCCCGATCTTATGAAAGAATGAGCCGGCAGGCCGCGATGATGCCGGCTCATTCATCAAGGGCTTCGCGCTCGGCCCGGCTTCTGCCTGATTCCAAGGGCAGCCGGGGCCTTCGGTACTGGACGGAGAGATTGAACGCTTGCGGTTGCCGGGGACGGATGAACAATGGGAACGACAGTAATGTCCCGGAGCGCCTTGAGCTTGAATCTTCCCCAAAATGCGGAGTCCGCCGAGCAGCGCCAGGTTCTCGACTCGCTGCCGGTACTGGTGTTTCTGGAGCGGGAAGGCAAGATCGTGTTTGCCAACGCCGAGGCGCGGCAGGCGCTGGGGCTTGCCGATGAAGAGGCGATTCACCGCCCCGTTGAGGACGTCTTCTGGGGACTGTTTCCAGCCGCCGACGCGCCGGCGCCGACAGATGCGGCGAGGGTGGGCGGCCAGTTTCATGCCACGCTGCTGGCGCGCAACGGCCGCATGCAGCCCATCGAGGGCACCTACTCCGCTTTAAACGCCGAACAGCGCGAGGCGATCATCGTGGCCCACCTTGGAGGCCGCGATCTTGCCCCGCGTTCGCGGTTGATGGATGAGGTTCTGGCCAGCATTCCCGATGCGCTGGTGGTTGTGCACGAGGACCACGTGCTCTACACCAACCCGGCGTTCACGCAGATGTTCGGCTACTCCGCCGAGGAGATGGCCGGGGCGCATCCCCGCAAATTTATTGTGCCGGAGACTCGCCAGCATGAAGTTGCGATGGTGAGCCACGCGGTGAACCAGCATGGGCGGCTGGCAATGGAGACGGTTCGCCAGACCAAGTCCGGCGAGCTGATCGACGTAGCGCTGCTGGCCGGGCCGCTGGTGGTGAACGGAACCAGCATGGGCTACGCGGTGAGCTTTCGCGACATTGGCGAGCGCAAGCAGGTTGAGGCCAGGCTGCAGCACGACGCGATGCACGATGTGCTGACCGGCTTGCCCAATCGCGCGCTGTTTCTCGACCGGCTGACGCTGGCGCTCTCGCGGCGCGAGCGCCGCAAGGACCACAACTGCGGGATGCTGTTTGTGGATCTGGACCGGTTCAAAGTGGTGAACGATTCGCTGGGGCACGCCGCCGGCGACACGCTGCTGGTGACCGCGGCGGAGC
>JBAUBR010000326.1:0-3893 GCA_049676965.1 Occallatibacter sp. | reverse complement strand
GTGCGGGCCTGGTCACGGCGGCCGTTCCCGCGCCGGCGCTGGCGCAAGTAGCAAGCGTGGCGTCGGAGCTGATGACGCACCCGCTCATCGCCACGCCGACAGGGCGCATCGCCGCCGAGAATCTCGCTCCCGAACTGCTGGCCGAATTGACCGAAGGCATAACGCTGCTGGCGATCGGTCCCGGGCTGGGCCAGAGTCCCGAAACGGTCAAATTTACTACCGGGTTGCTCTCCAGCACCAAAATGCCCGCGGTCATCGACGCCGACGCTCTCAATATTCTAGCGGCGAAGCCGGTGCTGCTGGCCAAGCTCGCCAAGGGCCGCACGCTGGTGCTCACGCCGCATCCGGGAGAAATGGCGCGCCTGGCCGGCACAACCACGGCGGAAGTGCAGGCCAATCGCCTGGAGATGGCGCGCAACTTTGCCCGCCGAGTCGGCGTGACGCTGGTGCTGAAGGGCGCGCGCACGCTCATTGCCCATCCCGATGGCCTGGTGGCCGTGAACACCAGCGGCAATCCGGGCATGGCCAAAGGGGGCAGCGGCGATCTGCTGACGGGTCTGGTCGCCGGCCTGCTGGCGCAATTTCCCGGCGAGCCGGCTCGCGCGGTGGAGGCGGCGGTGTTTCTGCATGGGTTGGCCGCGGACCTCGCGGTAAGCTGCGGCGACGAGCACACGTTACTGGCGACGGACAGCCTTCACCAGCTTTCTCAGGCTTTTTGCTTTCGCTCCCGCGGGGGAAACGGGTATGTTTGGTTGCAGGGGGCGTTGCATGCAGCAGCCCCTCTCGAGGCTGAGGCATGACCAACGCGGCTCCGCCCGCCCAAGGCAGGGTTCACGAATTTACTACCCACAGCGGCACGGACACCATCGAGGTGGGCAGAAAGCTTGCGCGTCTGCTCAAGCCGCCGCAACTGCTGCTCTTGCGGGGCGAGCTGGGCACCGGCAAAACCACGCTGGTGAAGGGGATTGCGCAGGCTCTCGACGCCGCCGAACCCGACGAAGTGACCAGTCCGACCTTCACGCTGGTGCACGAATATGAAGGCACGCAGGAGGGCAAGCCGGTCAAGCTCTATCACATCGACGTCTATCGCCTGGAGGGCGAGCGCCAGCTCGAAACGCTGGGTTTGGATGAGCTGCTCACTCCCGACGCGCTGGTGCTGGTGGAGTGGGGCGACAAGTTCAAGAGCATCAAGAAGCGCTCCACGGGCGAGATCGTGATCACGTCGGAAGGCGGGGACGCGCGGAAGATTGCGGTGACGCTGAAGGAATAGTTTGAACGTCGCTGGATCTCGCGGCATTTCCCCGGATTGCCGCGCATTGTCTCGGCCGTCCGCGATAATCCGATGGAAACCACCGAAATCGTCAACAGGTTTGAGATACCCTCCTGGACCCTCGACCGCGAAGCCATCGAGGCGGCGGTGGTGCGCCGCGAAGAGATTACACCGGAGTTGCTCAGAATCCTCGAATCGACCGCGGAGCGGCCGGATGAAATCGACTCAGACCACGGATACATGGGGCACTTCTACGCCATGTATCTGCTGGCGCAGTTTCGCGAGACGCGTGCCTATCCGCTGGTGCTTCGTATCGCACATCTTCCCCAGGACCTTCTCGAATCTCTCTTGGGAGACTTCGTCACATCGGATCTCGACCGGGTCCTGGCTTCGGTATGTGGCGGCCACATTCAAGGCCTTCAGTCTCTGATCGAGGATGAGACCGTCGACGAGTGGGTCAGAGTTTCGGCGCTCGAGAGCCTAGTGATTCTCGTGGCTGCGGGCCAAAGGGGCCGGGAAGAGATCCTGACCTACTTCGCAAGCCTGTTTCACAGGGGTTCATTGGGAAAGAATGAAATGCTTTGGGGCGACCTTATCGCCTCAACCTGCGACTTATATCCATCTGGTCTGATCGCGGAAATCGAGAGGGCGTATGAACAGGGGTTAGTCGATTCCACCATTATCGACATGGAGGACGTTCGGCGTTATCTGAATGAGGGCTTAGATCGCACACTCGAACGCCTTGCCACGACTTCGCACTACCGGTTGGTCGACGACGCAGCGGAAGAAATGAAGTGGCTGGATGAGACCGAGGAGGAAATTGAAAGGGACTTCGACGAAGATGACGAAGGTGCGGATGACGACTTCTTTTGGACCGAGCCGCATCTGCCGGCCACCACCGGACCGATCAAGCGAACGACGCCGAAAATCGGCAGAAACGAACCTTGCCCATGCGGCAGCGGGAAGAAATACAAGAAGTGCTGCCTTGTATAGCCTGGGAAATGCCGGAATGTTCTGTTAGAACCCCATGATGTTGTAGCCGCAGTCGACGTAGATGGTTTCTCCGGTGATGGCGCCGGCCAGGGGGCTCGCGAGAAAGAGTGCGGCGCCGCCTACTTCGAGCTGATCGACATTGCGGTGCAGCGGGGCGCGCTCGACGTGGGTTTTGCGCATCTCGCCCAGGTCGCCGACGCCGCGGGCGGCCAGCGTGTTGATGGGGCCGGCGGAGATGGCGTTGACACGAATGTTTTTGGGGCCTAGATCCCAGGCCAGGTAGCGGACGCAGCACTCCAGCGATGCCTTGGCCAGAGCCATCACGTTGTAGTGCGGGACGACTCTTTCCGACGCTAGATAGGTGAGGGTGACGATGCTGCCGCCTTCGGTCATGAGCGGCGCGGCGGCGCGCGCCAGGGCGATGAGCGAGTAGACGCTCACGTCCTGGGCGACGCGAAAGCCCTCGCGGCTGGTGTTGATGAATTCGCCGCGCAGATCGGCTGCGGGGGCGTAGGCGATGGCGTGGACGAGGATGTCGATCTTGCCGTGCGTCTCTTTGAGTGAGGCGAAGACGGTCTCGATCTCCTGGTCGCTGGAGACGTCGCACTGGAAGCCGCTCGCGCCGGGAAGCTCGGCGATGAGGTCCTGCGCTTCGAGCTTCATGCGCTCGTTCTGGTAGCCGATGGCCAGCGTGGCGCCGGCCGCGTGCAGCTTTTGCGCGATGCCCCAGGCGATGGAGCGCTTGTTCGCCAGGCCAAAGACTACGGCGGTTTTACCTTTTAGGTCGATCATTGCTCGATTTGACTCCCGTGAGAGGGCTTCGGCATTTGCCGAAATACTGTGAACTCTTCGAAGACGGAGGATGCCGATTTTCTTGAGGAAAATCGACTCGATTTTCGCGGCCCTGGCCTACATCGTTTCGGAAAATACTATTGCCGGTCGTGAGGCGGGGTGCTTCGGCTTCAGCGGGCTCCCACCCTTGAGACAAAAGACGTCGCAAGGATGGGGCACGGAGCTTTGCGCCGCTCTTTAGATTATCAACCGCCCAGATCGACTAGCTGCACATTGCCTACCGGGCGGCCCAGGAATCTGGAGCCGAGCCGCTCGAATTTCTCCACCGAATCGGTCGCGAAGCAGCGCAGTGAAAGCTGCGGCGCCGGATCGGCCGCGGTTCGGCCAACGCCGTCGCCGAAGAGCCCTACGGCGGCATCGGCTGCGGCTTCGGCTGAGTCGATGACTCGCACTGCCGCGGGAACGGCTCGCTCGATGAGCGCCCGTAGCAGGGGGTAGTGCGTGCAGCCTAACACCAGTGTGTCGGGGTTGAATCCCTGGGCAGCAGCGTCGTGCGTCAGCTCGTCGAGATAGATGCGGATTACTTCGGCTGTTACCGGCTGGTCGGTCCATCCCTCTTCGACCAGCGGAACCAACAGGGGGCAGGCCTTCTCGAGAGCGCGCAGTCCCTGGGCGCGGCAGGCCAAAGCGTAGGCGTGGCTTTGCACCGTGGCGTCCGTGGCGATGACGAGCACATCGCCGGTTTGCGAAGCTGCCTTCGCGGCAATGGCGCCGGGCTCGATCACGCCCAGCACGGGAATGACAGGCACAGCCTCCTGAATGGCGTCCAGAGCCAGGG
>JBAUBR010000325.1:0-26072 GCA_049676965.1 Occallatibacter sp. | reverse complement strand
CGCTCGGCCGCGGCGACTGGCGCGGAGGCGCGCACCTGGCCGAGAGCTTCGATACGATGGGCTGGCTTTTTCGCGATCTTGAAGACGCGCCGCTGCTGGCCGGCTTCTTCGCCAATTCGGAGGCGCGCTCGAAGCGCGAGTTCAAGCGCTTTGCCGTCATTGGAGATAGCTTTCTCGATGATTGCGAGCCGGAGATCGCGGCCGCGATGCACGCAACTGTCCGCGAGCTGGAGGCGCTTGGTCTGAGTGCATCGACGGTCGACGTCGCCTGGTGGGCCGATGCATTTGAGATCTACGCACCCATCCAGGCCTTTGAAGCCGCGCGCATCCACGCCGGACGTTTCAACAACTTTGCGCCCGGCATTCGCGAACGGCTGGAGTGGGGCGCGAGATTCACCAACGCCGAAATCGAGGCCCTGCGCGGCCGACATGCCGATTTTCGGGAGCGCATCGACGATCTTCTGGCAACGCACGGGCTGCTGCTCATGCCGGCCACACCCGTTGCGCGGCTCGCCGCCGGCGCGGACCACACCCTGACCCGCAGGCACATTCTTCGCTACACCACTCCGTTCAGCCTGGCCGGAGTTCCGGTGATCACAGTACCCACTAAACCCGGCGGAATGCAATTGGCCGCGGCGCGCGGCGACGATGAAGCCCTTGCGGAACTCGCCGCGCGATTCGGCGCGCAGCGCAAAGAAGCCGGCCCGCAGTCGTGATATTTTTTGAACTCAAGGAACTCCTTCGAGCGAGGTTCTCGTTGCGATCACGCAGTCTCCGCTTCGCTGTCTTCTTCCTTCTTTGCATTGCCGCTGCGCTCGCGGGCTGCCGGAATCAACCCTCGGCCTCCGAAAACGGCCTGACGCCTGTTCGCCTGCAGCTCGACTGGTATCCGCAGCCTGAGCAAGGCGGCTTCTTCGCCGCGCAGTTGCTGGGTTACTACAAGGCCGAGGGGCTCGATGTAAATATTCTTCCTCTTCCTCAATACGGCAGCGTGGCGCAACTGGTGACGACGGGCAAAGCGGATTTCGGACTCGGCTCGAGCGACCAGATTCTGGAGTGGGATTCGAGCGGCCTGCCGCTGGTAGCCGTTTCGGCCACGATGCAGCACGATCCGCAGGCGATCATGGTTCACCAGGATTCGCCCATACACGATTTCAAGGATCTCGAAGGCCATACCATTGCCGCGCAAACCGGCGCCACGTGGCTGAAATACGTCATCTCCCGTTATCAGCTTCATAACGTGCGCGAGGTGCCGACAACACTTTCGATTGCCAGCTTCCTCGCCGATCCCGGCTATGTGCAGCAGATCTTCATCACCAGCGAGCCGTTCTTCGCGAAGCAGGCAGGGGCGGAAGTGCGCACCCTCCTGATCAGCTCTTCGGGGTACGATCCTTATCGTGTCTGCTTTACCACGCGCGACTTCGCCGCGCAGCAATCCGATGTTGTCGCCAGGTTCGTGCGCGCCAGCATTCGCGGCTGGAACGAGTATTTGCGCAATCCGGGTCCAACGAACGCACACTTGCTGGAATTGAATCCCGCGTTGAATCCCGCGCAGGAGGTGTACACAGCACAGGCCCTGCGCGATGGCGGATTTGTGAACGGAGGCGACACGAGCGGAGCGCAGACGGGCCGGATGATTGCCGAGCGATGGAATACAAGTTATGCACAACTTAAGGCTCTCGGCATCCTCAATGGGCCGGTCGATCCGGCGGAGAGTTACTCGCTCAAATTCATACCGTAACGCGCGGCCTTGGAGCCTGCGCAGAAACTAGGTGTTTTGAAGGGTACGGGCTTCAGCCCGTACGGTAAGAGCTGATTTTGATCTTCGGCTTTATCCGCTGAGGGAATGCAAAGTCCTGAAAAATCTTCCCTCAGGGGCTATTGAAGGCTGCACAAGTAATGTCCTGTTCCCTTGCAACCATGCGAGTGCAGCTGTCCCGCCTGACTTGCATTCCCTCAGGGGCTAAAGCCCTCGATTTTATTGTGCATTTGCGGCACGGCTGAAGCCGTGCCCTTTCAAAGCCCGCGATCTCCAGAGTGATCCGAACCGGACATTTGTTTTGCAGCGTTCAATAAAGCCCGATCATTTGCAGACTCTGATGTACGGGCTAAAGTCCGTACCCTTCATACAAAACGAAGTTCTTGGACAGGTTCTTAGAGCTGCGATGCGCCGAGCGGCGTCAGGATGAGGTTGGTAATGCTGCTCACGATCGGCTCATAGGCATAGCGCGGGCTCGACGACAGCTTCTTCCAGTCGGGATTGGAGCCGAAGGCCGCCCACTTCGCATCGAGCTCGCCCACGCCGTTCAGGCTGAGCATGTAAGTCAGCTTGGGCATGCGCGTGTCCACCAGCGCATCGCCGAAAAAGACGGGATGAAATCCGGCGGTCTTGAAGATCTCGAACTCGCCGGAGTTGAACATCTCCACCTTGCGCACGTGGGCGGCAAAGCTGGGGCTCTCGTAGGTGCGGAGCTGGAAGATGCGCTTGGCCTTGGTCGCCGACATCGGCGGCGGCGTGAGCTTCGGCCAGCCCTCAAAGGCAATGAGCAGCGAGCTCTCCACGCGCTGGAACGCCGGCGCGCTTGCGGGCGCACTCCAGAAAGGCTCGGCAGCCTTCATGAACTCCGCATCCTGCGCGAGCCGCAGGTCGAGCTGCGCAAGTGCATACACCGATGCTCCCGGAATCAATGCGACGTAAGCGGGCGTCTCCGGCCCGTAGGCCAGCGAGAACGCGCCGATGGGTCCAAGCCCCATGCGCGTCAGAGCGGGAATCAGCGCGTCGGAGAAATAGCTCTCAGTAAGCTTGGTCTGCGGTCCGTTGACGAGATCGTAACGGCGGAGCAGGTAGAACTCTCGCGCGCCCGCCGTTGCCGATTGGCCGAGGCCGCTTCCGGCAATGGCAAGACTTGAAGTGGCAAGAGAGCTCATAAGAAACTGGCGACGCTTCATCCTTCCTCCGCTTCGAAGCCTCATTGTACTTGAGCGCGGAGACTGCTACTCCTCGCCGATATCTTCGTGCCACACTTCGGGATGCTCTGCGATGTAGCCTTGTAGCAAAGCCTGACACTTCTCGTTGTCCAGGTCGATGACTTCAATTCCGTTTTGGCGCAGCCATTCCAGGCCGCCTGCGAAGGTGCGGCTGTCGCCCACCACCAGAGTGCCGATGCGGAACTGCCGCACCAGGCCGCTGCAATACCAGCACGGCGCCAGGGTGGTCACCATCACCATGTTGCGATAACTGCGCTGGCGGCCGGCAAGGCGAAAAGCATCGGTCTCCGCATGAACGCTGGGGTCGCCCTGCTGCACGCGGCGATTGTGGCCGCGACTGATCAGTTCGCCGTCGCGTGTGAACAGCGCCGCGCCAATCGGGATTCCGCCTTCGACGCGGCCCGCCCGCGCTTCTTCCAACGCTACGGCCAGCATGCGTTCGTATTCGATCTTTTCCGGCACAACACTCCTTTTATCTTCAGGATAAGCGAGGGAGGCTCAAGAAGGCTCAAGATACGGAAGGTGTTTGCGCGCCGTCAGGCGCGCGTTCGGCCCTACGCCCAGTAGTTGACTTCGAGTGCGCTCGAAGATGTACGTTTGAATTGTGAGAGAAATGGGATACACAATCCGAAGCATGGCGGAGCGCTGCGGAATGACCGCGCACACTCTGCGCTACTACGAGCGCGTGGGCCTGATCCAGCCGGTGGGCCGCGCGCGCAACGGGCACCGGCGCTACTCCGAGGCCGATGAGGCATGGCTCAACTTTCTGCATTGCATGAGAGCCACCAACATGCCGATTCGCGCCATGCAGCGGTATGCCGAGCTGCGGGAAGAGGGCGACGCGACTTCGCTCGAGCGGCGCAAGATTCTCGAGGATCACCAGGCGGAAATCGCGCAACAGATCGTCGAGTTGCAGAAGGCGCATGCGCTGCTCACGCACAAAATTGCGAACTACAAGAAGATTGAGCGACGCATTCGCATCGGCGGTCCGGAGTTGAACGAGCCTGAAGTGGATTGCACGAGCGCGATCGCCGAGCCCGTGACGAAAGTTCCTGAGCCTGTTGCGGAAGAAGAGCAGCAGCCCGTCGCCGCGGGCGTTTAGCTGTCCACTCATTCCTCGCCGTCCGCCGAGATCGTCCGTCAGGACAGACAAGCCAGAGGCGAATAGCCGGCGGCTGGAAGCTTGCAAAGGATTTCATTATGAAGACGCGCAAATTAGGCGCCCACGGCCCTGAAGTGTCGGCCGTCGGGTTGGGGTGCATGGGCATGAGCGAGTTCTACGGCGCGGGCGACGAGCAGGAGTCGCTGGCAACGATCGATCGCGCGCTCGAGCTGGGCATCGACTTTCTCGATACCTCCGACGTGTACGGTCCGCACACCAACGAGGAATTGGTGGGCCGCGCGATCAAGGGGCGCCGTAACCGATTTTTTGTGGCGACCAAGTTCGGTATCGTGCGCGACCCGGCCAATCCGCAAAGCCGCGGCGTGAACGGCAGCCCGGCTTACGTGCGCAAATCGGTCGAAGGCAGTTTGCGGCGGCTGGGCATCGAGACCATCGACCTCTATTACCAGCATCGCGTGGACAAGAACACGCCGATCGAAGAAACAGTGGGCGCCATGGCGCGGCTGGTGGAAGAAGGCAAGGTGCGATTCCTGGGATTGTCCGAAGCCGCTCCGGCAACGCTCGAACGCGCCACCAAGGTTCATCCCATCGCCGCTCTGCAAACCGAGTACTCTCTCTGGACCCGCGATCCGGAGCCCGAGGTGCTGCCCACTTGCCGGCGGCTCGGCGTTGCGTTTGTGGCTTACAGTCCGCTCGGCCGCGGTTTTTTGACCGGATCAATCAAGTCGCCGGAGGATTTCGAGGCGAGCGACTTTCGCCGCAACCACCCCCGCTTTCAGGGCGAGAACTTCAAACTGAATCTCGATCTGGTTGAGAAGGTGAAGCAATTTGCCGCGGAGGCTGGAATGAAACCCAGCCAGCTTGCCCTGGCCTGGGTGCTCGCACAGGGCGAGGACATCATTCCCATCCCCGGCACCAAGCGGCGCAAGTATCTGGAAGAAAATGCCGCTGCCGTCGATATCTCGCTGCCTGACAGCCTGATCGAAAAACTCCGCGACATTTTTCCGCCCGATGTGGCGGCCGGGGAACGATACCTTCCCGGAATGAAGGCACTGCTGGACGAATGAGCGTTTCTTTCGGCGGATCGGGGCGGATTCTCATCCCTCGATACGTATTGAATCAAGGCGCCGGTCAAAATCTAGCACCGGCGCAAAATTGCCGATGCCTACGAAGCATAGAATTGAGTAGGATAGCGGCACAGGAGGTCTCCAATGCCGGATTCCCCTATCACGCGCTTCAAGCACCTGCGCGCAAAATCGCCTCAGGAACCAAAAGAAGAACTTGCGCCCGATCAGCATACGCTGGATCTGGAGCCGCTTGCGCCTGACCCGAAAACACACGACTCCGGCGGCAAAGGGCTCAGCCGCCGCTCGTTCCTCTCCGGATTGGGCGCGGCGGGCCTCGTCGCCGGCGCTGCTCCGCTGGTTGCCGCCGCTCCGGTAATCGTATCGGCCGGGGACGAGCCGGACACATCCGCGGGAACCGGCACGGTTGTCCTGCGCGTGAATGGCAAAGAGTACACGCTGCGCGGCCTGGACGCGCGCGCCACTCTGCTCGACACGCTGCGGGAGCGCATTCATCTAACCGGCACCAAGAAGGGCTGCGACCACGGCCAGTGCGGCGCATGCACGGTGCATGTGAACGGGCGGCGGGTGAATAGCTGCCTGTCGTTTGCGGTGATGCACGAGGGCGACGAGATCACGACCATCGAGGGTCTTGGCCAGCCGGGCAATCTGCACGCCATGCAGGCAGCGTTTGTGGAGCACGACGGCTACCAGTGCGGCTACTGCACCAGCGGGCAGATCATGAGCGCAGTGGCGCTGCTCAAAGAGCCTATCGGTCCCAGCGACGACGAAATCAAGCAGGCCATGTCGGGCAACATTTGCCGCTGCGGAGCCTATGCCAACATTCTGGCCGCGGTGAAGCAGGTGCGGGCGAGAGCTTAACGATTCACGAAGAGGTGCATCGATGCAGACTTTTCAGTATTCGAAGGCCGACACGGTCGACAAGGCGATTGCGAGTGGGAACAGCGGCCGCTTCATCGCCGGGGGCACCACGCTGGTCGATTTGATGAAGCTCGACGTCGAGCATCCGAAGGTTCTCGTCGACATCAACCCGCTTCCGCTCACCAAAATCGAGAAGCTGCCCACCGGCGGCCTGCGCATCGGCGCCATGGTGCGCAACTCCGACCTGGCCTGGGACGCGGAGGTGCAGAAGTCCTACGCGGTGCTGTCGCAGGCGCTGCTCTCCGGCGCGTCTCCGCAGTTGCGCAACATGGCCACCACTGGCGGCAACCTGCTGCAGCGCACGCGGTGCGTTTATTTCCGCGAGCCCACCGCGGGCACGCCGGGTGGCTATGGCTGCAACAAGCGGACGCCGGGCACGGGGTGCGCGGCTCTCGACGGTTACAACCGCGGTCATGCGATTTTGGGAACCAGCGAGCAGTGCATCGCCACGCATCCCTCGGATATGTGCGTCGCCATGGCCGCGCTCGAAGCGGTGATTCACGTCGAAGGCCCCAACGGCAAGCGGACGATTGCATTCGCGGACTTCCACAAGCTGCCCGGCGACACGCCCAATGTTGAGAATGCGCTGCTGCCCGGCGAGTTGATCACGTATGTCGACCTGCCCAAGCTGCCCGAAGGCACGCGCAGCGCGTACCTCAAGCTACGCGACCGCGCAAGCTATGAGTTTGCGCTGGCTTCGGCCGCGGTGGTGGCTAAAGTCGAGGGCGGCCACATACGCTACATCCGCGTGGCCATGGGCGGCGTGGGCACAAAGCCGTGGCGCTCGCACGAGGCTGAAGCCGCGCTCGATGGAAAGCCCGCAAATGAAGCGAACTTCCGCGCTGCGGCCGCGGCTGCGTTGGCCGGCGCGAAGCCACGCGGGGCGAATGCATTCAAGGTCGAGTTGGCGAAGCGATGCGTAGTTCGCGCGCTCAAAATGGCGACGGCGTAACAACAGCTTCTAGCCGCTAGCTTCTAGCTCCTAGCTTTATCGCGCCAACGCGAATCGTCGCGAGGAGCTCAGGGGATCGAGCTCAGAGCCAATGGCTAGAAGCTAAGAGCTAGAAGCTAGAAGCTGCTTTTTCGGAGGATTCGAAATGGCGACGGCAACACTCCTCGGCACGCAGAATCTGATCGGCGTGGCTGTGCCCCGCATCGACGGCCCCTTGAAGACCTCGGGAACCGCACTCTACGCGGTCGATCACGACTTCCCGCGCCTGGCGCACGCGGTTGCCGTGCAGAGCACCATCGGCAAAGGCCGCATCCGCTCGCTCGATGCATCTGCCGCGGAAAAAATGCCCGGCGTGCTGCTCATCCTGCATCACGGCAACATGAGCGGAGTCTATCGCCTTTTTCCGCACCAGGACGAAGGCAACATGAGTGAGTCGCGGCCGCCTTTCGAAGACAACAACATTTATTACTGGGGCCAGTACGTTGCGTTGGCGGTCGCGGAGACTTTGGAGCAGGCCACGGCGGCGGCGGATGCGATCCGCATCGACTACGAAGTGGAATCGCCCGACGTGGATACCAACCTGGGCGACTTCACCGTTAAAATGCGCACCACATCGAAGCGCGGCGACCCGGACAAGGCTCTCGCCGAAGCGCCGGTGACGATTGACGAGATCTACTCGACGCCTGCGGAGACCCACAACCCCATGGAGATGCACGGCACGGTCGCGGTGTGGGATGGCGAGAGCGTTACGCTCTACGAAAGCTCGCAGGGCGTCGTCAATCATTGCACGGTGATGTCGGAGGTGCTGGGCGTTCCGCGTGAAAACGTGCGCGTCATCTCGCGCTTCATCGGCTCGGGGTTCGGCGGCAAGCTGTTTCCGTGGCCGCACTCGGCGCTGGCCGCAGTTGCCGCGCGCAAGCTCGATCGCCCGGTGAAGCTCAGCGTGGACAGGCGCATGATGTTTTCCAATGTCGGGCATCGGCCTATCACCGAGCAGCGCATCCGCCTGGGCGCAACCACAGACGGCAAGCTCACAGCCATCCGCCATGATTTTCTCAATCACACTTCGATCGGCGACGACATCACCGAGCGCTGCGGCGAACAGACTCCGTTCCTCTATAGTTGCGCGAATCTCGCGGTGTCGAATGCCCTGGTGCGGCGCAACATCGGCACGCCCACTCCCATGCGCGGCCCTGGCGCGGTGCCCGGCCTCTTTGCTCTGGAGTCGGCGATGGACGAGCTGGCCGTCAAGCTCAAGATGGACCCGCTCGAGCTGCGCCTCAAGAACGACTCCGACCGCGACGAGGGCGCCAACCTTCCCTTTTCGTCACGTCATTTGAAGGAGTGCTGGCAAACCGGCGCGGAAAAGATCGGCTGGAAGAATCGCACGCCCGAACCCGGCTCCATGCGGCGCAACGGCAAAATCATCGGCTTGGGGCTAGGTTCGGCGTCGTGGGGCGCGGCGCGCATTCCCTGCGAGGCTTCGGTCGAGCTCTGCCCCAACGGCCGCATCTGCGTGCGCTGCGCCACGCAGGATATCGGCACCGGCACTTACACCATCTTTGCCCAGGTGATGCACGACCGAACCGGCGTGCCGCTCGATCGCATCGACGTGTTCCTGGGCGACAGCTCGCTGCCCGACGGGCCGACCTCCGGCGGATCGATGGCTACCAGCGCCGTGCTGCCGGCAGCAACGAGCGCGGTAAATACGGCCGTCACCCGAATGTTGAGCATTGCCGCGCTCGAGCCCAAGTCGCCGTTTTACGGCGCGAACCCCGAAGACCTCGCATTCGTCGAAGGGCGCATTCGCATGAAGGAGCAATCGGCGGTGCGCGGCGTTTCTCTCACGCGCGGCGACGATGTGCCTCAGATCCATCCACCGGCGGGCGGCGTTCCCTTCGAGGAGATCATCAGCCTCGCCGACATGAGCGGTGTGAATGCCAGCGGCCGCACATTTCCATCGTTCGAAGACCCGAAGGCGCGGGCCTATTCGCTGCACTCCTACGGCGCCCACTTTGCCGAGGTGGAATGGGAGCCGGAGATCGCGCGCCTGCGCGTGAGCCGCATCTTTTCTGTTTTTGACTGCGGACGCATCATCAACCCCAAGGCCGGCACCAACCAGATTCAGGGCGCGGCGGTGATGGGAGTGGGCATGACGATGCTGGAGGAGACGCTCTACGACTCGCGTAGCGGCCAAACTATCAACGGCAGCTTTGCCGACTACCTGGTGCCCACCTGCGCCGACTTGCCCGAGCTCGATGTGACCTTCCTCGACTATCCCGATTACATCGTCAACGAATATGGCGCGCGCGGCATCGGCGAGATCGGCATGGCGGGCGTAGCGCCGGCGATTACCGCAGCCGTCTATCAGGCGACTGGCGTGCGCGTGCGCAGCCTGCCGGTGCGCATTGAGAATCTTTTGCAGTCGAAGATTGCCTGAATTCAAAAGGGGGCGCGGCAATGAAGATCTTTGCGAGCACTGACCGCGCGACGCGCCAAGGTCCGGCGGAATGGTTCACCGGGATCGTGTGGATCGATGAAATCGCGCGCGGCGAGCCGCCTTCGCGCGCGCGACTGTTCCGCGTAAGCTTCGCACCCGGTGCGCGCACCGCGTGGCATACGCACCCGCTCGGGCAGACGCTTCACGTGCTCACCGGCTTTGGCCTGGTGCAGCTCGACGGAGGACCCATCCAGCCCATTCATCCCGGCGATACAGTGGTTATCGCACCGGGAGAACGCCACTGGCACGGCGCCGCGCCGAACCATACAATGGTGCATCTCGCCATGCAGGAAGCGGACGCGCAGGGCGCGGAAGTCGCATGGCTGGAACACGTGACCGACGAAGAGTATTCTCCGCGGGAACCGGCCGGCGACGGCGCATAAGTTGACCTACAGACGGATAGCACGAGGGCGACCATGAGCACGACTGCTACATCCATCATCGGCAGACCCACGCCGCGCATCGACGGCCCGCTCAAGACCACCGGTGCGGCGGAATACGCCGCCGATTTCCACTTCGATCGCATGGCCTACGCGGTGCCGGTTGGCGCGCTCATCGCCAGCGGCCGCATCCGCGCGCTGGACACGTCCGCCGCCGAGCAAATGCCCGGAGTGCTGCTGGTGCTGCACCACGGCAACATCGGCACCCTCTATCGCACCGTTCCTAACGACGACAACGCTACCAACAGCGAGGTTCGCGCGGCATTCGAAGACGAGATCGTGCGCCACTGGGGCCAGCATGTCGCGGTTGTGATTGCCGAAACCTTCGAGCAGGCCACTGCGGCTGCCGCAACCGTCAAGGCCGATTACGAGCCGCAGCCGGCTGACCTGCATGAAAGCCTCGACGGATTCGACGGCAAGCCCAAGTCGGTTTCGAAGCGCGGCAATCCGGATTCAGCATTTGCCTCCGCGCCGGTGAAGATTGACGCAACTTACATCACGCCGAATGAAACGCACAATCCCATCGAGATGCACGCTTCGGTGGCCGTTTGGGAAGGCGATAATCTCACTCTCTACGAAACCACGCAAGGCGTCGTCAATCATCGCGCGGTGATGGCGCAGGTGCTTGGCCTTCCAGTCGAAAACGTTCGCGTGATCACGCGTTTTCTCGGCTCGGGGTTCGGCGGAAAGCTCTTTCCCTGGCCGCACACGGCGATGACCGCGGTTGCCGCGCGCAGGCTGGGCCGGCCGGTCAAGCTCAGCCTCACGCGCCGCATGATGTTCTCCACAGTCGGCTATCGCCCGCGTACTGAGCAGCACATCCAGCTTGGCGCAACGCACGAGGGCAAGCTGCTGGCGCTGCGCCACGACTATCTCAACGTGACCTCGCAGCTTGACGACTTCGACGAAGGCTGCGGCGAAGCTACTCCGTATCTTTACAGCGTTGCCAATCTCGAAATCACCAGCGGCCTGGTTCGCCGGCACTTCGGAGCCCCTGCGCCGATGCGCGGCCCCGGCGCGGTTCCCGGCCTGTTCGCGCTCGAAGGCGCGATGAACGAGCTGGCCGACGAGCTCAAGATCGACCCGCTGCAACTGCGCCTGCTCAATGACGCCGAAAAGGACGAGAGCAACAACCTGCCCTTCTCGTCGCGCCACTTGCGCGAGTGCTATGAAACGGGCGCGAAGAAATTCGGCTGGGACAAGCGGACTGCTGCGATCGGCTCCATGCGCCGCGACGGCAAAATTCTCGGCTGGGGACTGGCCGGAGCAAGCTGGGTCGCGCTGCGCCTGCCCTGCACGGCCACGGTCGAGTTCTGCGCCAACGGCCGGCTTTGTGTCCGCTGCGGCACGCAGGACATCGGCACCGGCACCTATACCATCTTCGCGCAGGTGCTGCACGAGAAGACCGGCGTACCGCTCGACCGCATCGACGTGATCCTCGGCGACAGCGCGCTGCCCGACGGTCCGATGTCCGGCGGATCGCTCACCACCGGGTCGGTGCTGAACGCCGTTGCCACTGGCGCGGATAACGCCATCAAGCGGCTGCAGCAACTTGCCAAGGATACCGAGGGATCGCCGGTCCAGGATGCCGAGCTTGAAGATATCTCCTACACCGTGGGCCGCGTTCACGCCAAGGACAAGTCGCCCAGCGAGGGGGCCCACTTTGCCGATATCCTCGCCATGGCGCGGCTCAACGGCCTTGGCGCCGAAGGCAAGACGCAGCCATCGTGGGAAGATCCCAAGTCGAAGGGCTTCTCGTTGCACTCCTATGGCGCGCAATTTGTGGAAGTGGAGTGGGAGCCGGAGATCGCGCGTCTGCGCGTGAGCCGCGTGGTCACTGTGATCGATGCGGGACGCATCATCAATCCCCGTGCAGCCGGCAATCAAATCGCCGGAGCAGTCGTGATGGGCGTGGGCATGGGTTTGCTCGAAGAGACCATCCACGACCCGCGCACCGGCCAGCCCATCAACGGCAGCATGGCCGACTACCTGATGGCTACCTGCGCTGACACGCCGGAGATCGACGTGACATTCCTCGACTATCCCGATCCGGCGATGGGAGAGTACGGCGCGCGCGGCGTGGGCGAAATCGGCCTCGCCGGCGCGGCACCGGCTATTACCGCGGCTGTTTACCACGCTACCGGCGTTCGCGTGCGCGAGTTGCCCGTGCGCATCGAGAATCTATTGCAGTCGCATGTTGTTGAAGTATGAGCGAAGATAGGAGTCGATGACCGACCTCGAACCCATTCTGGCCCTTTGGCGTGAACTTGAAGCAGCCGGCGCGGACTACGTGCTGGCCACAGTAGTCGCAGTCGAAGGCTCCAGCTATCGCCGCCCCGGCGCGCACATGCTGCTGGCGGTCGATGGCCGCCGCAGCGGTACGGTGAGCGGCGGATGTCTCGAGGCCGATGTGGCGAAACGCGCCTGGTGGCTCACCGAGAATGGCCCGAAGGTCGAGCGCTTTTCCACCATGGAG
Source organism: Occallatibacter sp. (assembly GCA_049676965.1). Lineage (GTDB taxonomy): Bacteria > Acidobacteriota > Terriglobia > Terriglobales > Acidobacteriaceae > Telmatobacter. Next base: position 13,587 of record JBAUBR010000325.1, on the reverse strand, counting down.
GAAGACGGCGAGCGCCCCTATGGCTCCGGCTGCGGCGGAATTGTTCACTTACTGCTCGAACGCCGGCAGACGGCTGCTCCGCTGCTCAGCGCGCTGCAATCTGCATTCAACCAGCGCGTGCCAATGGCGATTGCAACCATTCTCGAAGGTCCTTGCATCAGCGAGAGAGCGATTGCCTCCGCAGCCGGCTCTGTGCCCGAGAGTCCTCGAGCTCCCCGTGCCCCATCCTTTCGCCGGCTTTTTGGCGAAAGGGTGGGAGACCATAAATCTGAAATCGAGCAAGTGGGTCATGAACTCCAGCCTCTCGCTGATCTGGCGTTGGAAAACCGTGCTTCAGTCGAGCGAAGCATTCTAATCGAAGGCGAGCACACTCGCGTCTGGGCCGACTATCGCTCCGCGCGTCCCGGCCTGTGGATCTTCGGTGCGGGCGACGATGCCAAGCCGCTGCTTCGACTGGCTCGCGAGATTGGTTGGTTTGTCGCCATTGCCGATGGCCGCTCTCATCTGGCCACGCGCGATCGGTTCCCCGCGGCCGACGAGGTCGACACGCTCGACATCTCCGCTCTCCCCGAATCGGCGCACTTCGAACTGCGTTCCACCGACGCAGCCGTGGTTATGACGCACAGCTTCGAGCAGGATTCGCACATTCTCGCTTCCCTTTTCGCTTGCGTCACGCCACTGGCCTACATCGGCGTGCTCGGCCCGCAGCGGCGCACGCGTGACCTGCTCGTGGAAGCTGCGCGCATCCTGCGCCTGCCCACGCACGACGAGTGTATCGACCTGTGGATGTCCTCAGTTCACGCGCCCACGGGCCTCGACGTTGGCGCGGAAACTCCGGCCGCAATTGCCCTTTCCATCCTCGCTGAAATCCAGCAAACGCTGAATCACGGCACCGGTGCGCCATTGCGCGTGGTGCGCGCCGGCAAGCTTGAGGCCGCTCACCGCTGAACGGGCTGCGGCGAGCTCGCATTATCTTCGAACTTATAACTGGCTTTGAAGTATCAGCCCACCGGCGCAGCCCTATGCGCTTCCAGCACTTCGAGGAATCGCCGGAGCCACGCCGGATGCGCCGTCCACGCCGGCCCGGTCACCATGTTTCCGTCCACAACCGATCCAAAGAAATCCGTCTCGACGAATGTACCGCCGGCCGCCGTCACCTCCGGCGCGCAGGCGGGATATGCGTTCACCTTGCGCCCTTTCAGCACCCCTGCCGCAGCCAGCAGTTGCGCCCCATGGCAGAGCGCGGCAATGGGCTTGCCGGCTCTGTCGAAATGCCGCACGATGTCGAGCACCTTGGCATTGAGGCGCAGATACTCCGGCGCGCGTCCGCCGGGAATCACAAGGCCGTCATAACTGCCCACATCGATTTCGTCGAAGGTCGCATTCAATGTAAAGTTGTGGCCGCGCTTCTCGGTGTACGTCTGGTCGCCCTCAAAATCGTGAATCGCCGTTCGCACCTGGTCGCCCTTTTTCTTGCCGGGACAAACCGCGTCCACGGTGTGTCCCACCATCTGCAGCGCCTGGAACGGCACCATGATCTCGTAATCCTCAACAAAATCGCCGGCAAGCAGCAACAGTTTCGCTGGTTTCATCGCATTCTCCTCCACAGGAAAGTTTGACGCATCCGCCTTCGGCAATGCCATAGAATTTCGTCATGCCCGTCGGCGACGTATCGCTCGATGAATTGAATCGCCGCATCGTCGCCTGTGAGCGCTGCCCGCGGCTGCGCGCGTATTGCGCGCAGGTGGCTCGCGTCCGCCGCCGCCTCTATGCCGATTGGGAGTATTGGGGCCGTCCTGTTCCCGCGTTCGGTGATCCGCAGGCCCGTGTGCTCGCGCTGGGCCTGGCGCCCGGAGCGCATGGCTCCAACCGCACCGGCCGACCCTTTACCGGAGACGGCTCGGGAGATTTCCTCTACCCGGTGCTTTATGAAACCGGCTTTGCCTCGCAGCCCAAAGCGGCTTCACGCGATGACGGCATGAAGCTCACCGGTCTGTGGATCACTTCAGTAGTTCGCTGCGCACCGCCAGCCAACAAGCCTGCGCCGGAAGAGCTGCGCAACTGCGCCCCGTGGCTCGATGAAGAATTGGAACGGCTGAGTAAGCTGCGCGTGGTTGTCTGCCTGGGGCGAATCGCCTTTGACGGCCTGCTCGCTCACTTCCGGCGGCGCGGCCAGTTGGAGAGCCGCGCAGCATTCGTCTTTCGGCACGGCGCCGAGTATACGCTACCCGGGGGCTTGCAGGTCATTGCCAGCTATCACCCTTCGCTGCAAAACACCAACACCGGCAAGCTCACGCGCGAGATGTTTCTCGCAATCTTTCGTCGCGCACGAGAAGTTGCGGGATTGCCAAAAGAACCTGTGAGCCTCGCCAAGACAGGGCGGGCGTCGATCGAATAGACTCGAAGCTTTCCGGGGATTTCCGACGCATGCGATTGATTCAGGTTGCCGATGCCGTTCGCTTTCCGCGCATGACGACCGAAGAACTGCGCGCCGCCTTTCTTGTCGACGTGCTCTTCGAAGCTGGCCGCATTGCGATGGTTTATGTCGATCTCGATCGCACCGTCGTTGGCTCTGCCGTTCCTCTCGATGGGTCTTTGACGCTCCAATCCGACCCCGATCTGCGTGCGAGCTATTTCACCGAGCGCCGCGAGCTTGGCATTCTCAATGTAGGTGGACCCGGAACCGTCGAAGTGAATGGAACGGCCTACGAGTTAGCCAATCTGGATGCGCTTTATATCGGCCGCGGCAATGAAGAGATCGAATTCATAAGTCGCAATGCTTCCAATCCGGCTGAATTCTATTTGCTAAGTTATCCGGCGCACGGCAGTTATCCGACCGTTAAAGTCGATTCAGCGGCAATTGAACCTGTAGTGCTGGGATCGCCGCAGACAGCGAACCATCGCAGAGTTACGAAGCTGATTTATCTCGAAGGCGCGCGGAGCTGTCAGTTGGTTATGGGTTTTACGCAGCTCTCGGCGGGCAGCGTCTGGAATACCATGCCGCCACATACCCACATGCGCCGCTCGGAAGTGTATCTCTACTTTAACCTTGCGCCCGTCGATCGCGTAATTCACCTGATGGGTTCAGCAAATCAGACTCGCCACATCGTCGTGGCCAACAAGCAAGTCGTCATCTCGCCGGGATGGTCGATTCATGCCGGCGCGGGAACTTCGAGTTACTCGTTCTGCTGGGGCATGGGCGGCGAAAACCAGGTTTACAACGACATGGATCCGCTTGCCATCGCCGATTTGCTATGAACTAAGTGGAGCATTCCGTGAAAAGCTTTCGTTGCAGCGCCGTCCCGGTCGCATTCTTCGTGCTCACGACAGGAGCAATCCCACAAGCTATGACCTCCGAACATTGGTCCCGCGACCAGTTACTCGACCGAGCGCAGCACCTGCACCGGTTAGCCGAGCAGGACGACGGCTCGGCGAGCGAAACGCTTGAAGAGTATCCCCATCACTACACGATGCTCGCATTTCGCAACAAGAGCGGTGGGGGCGAGCTGCACCGGAACTTCGCCGATCTGTTCACGATTCTCGACGGGCAGGCCACGCTGATCACTGGCGGCAAACTCGTTGCCCCAAAGACGACCGCTCCCGGCGAGCTGCGCGGCTCATCCGTCGAGGGCGGAACGCGCCAGGAGCTCAAAGCTGGCGACGAGGTTCATATCCCGGCCGGGATGCCACATCAAATGCTGGTTCCCGCCGGCGCAACCGTCACCTATTTCGTCGTGAAGATCGAGGAAAATCCTTAGCGAATCGAACACCAGGCGCGAATCGGGCGTTTTCACAATCGTCCTGGGGGCAATGGGCGGCGCCGTCGCAGGCTATTTGACGACGAACGGTCTATGCGTGACCGCCTTTGAGCCGTTCACACCTCCGCACCTGCAGGGGGCATGCTCTGGCATACTGTTGGAGGCGGTGCGGTGCGGAATGCCTCCACCGACTGGGAGCTTGACGGGCGGCGATATGTGCCTGATCGGCTCCGGCGGCGTACTCTACGGGATCAGGTCGCCGCATGCACTCCCGAGAGAGGCTCACAAGCTGGCGTATTGATTTCTCCCGCAAGACACAGGATCGTTTGCATGAGCCCTCAGCGGCTCAAGTTTTTGGTGTGCGAATACCTTCAAAGGATGAATGGCATGCAATTCGGCAACACGAGGAAGGAACTAAATAAGACTTCTCGAGCATACTCGTTCAATAAGCTCGGCTCGGTACTGGCTTTAGGTTTGCCTGCGCTGGTGCTTTCGTGCGCCGGATTCATCACCTCTTCCGCGGCCGCGGCGGATCCTTCCGGCGGCCGCGCGAAGCACGGGGAAGCGATCTTCAAGGAGCGGTGCATCGCTTGCCATAATAAGCAGCCCGGTGACACCACGCCTTTCGGCCCGCCCAATCTCAACGGCATCTTCCGTGGGCCGACGCACATGTCCACCAAGGACGCAGTCAATATTATTGAGAACGGCAAATCTCCCATGCCGGGCTTTGGGACCGTGCTCACCAAGAACGACGTCAACGACTTGATCGCTTATCTCAGAACGCTATGAGCCGCCCGCGAACGGAGTTATGGTTCTCGAGTTCCCGGCTTTCGTAACTACCGCAGCAGGCAGGGGCGTTTGGGATCGAATCTCCAATTCGGAATCAGATACTGCATAGCAGCCGCATCGTCTCTCGACCCCGATTCCAGCGTTTCATAAAGCGCGTGTGCTCGTTCGATTGCTCCAAGATCGAGGTCGACGCCCAGCCCGGGGCGTTGCGGCACGGCCAACTTGCCGTCCTCGATCGAGAGCGGATTTCCGGTCAAATGCTGCCCGTCCTGCCACATCCAATGTGTGTCGATCGCCGTAATGGCGCCGGGCGCCGCGGCCGCGACCTGAGTGAACATGGCCAGCGAGATGTCGAAGTGGCTGTTGGAGTGGGATCCCCACGTGAGCCCGTTGTCGCGACAGATCTGCGCCACGCGCACCGAGCCCTGCATGGTCCAGAAGTGCGGGTCGGCGAGCGGGATATCGATCGCGTGTAACTGCATTGCGTGTCTTAACTCTCGCCAGTTGGTGGCAACCATGTTGGTCGCGGTAGGCAGGCCGGTTGCCTGCCGGAATTCAGCCAATATCTCCCTGCCCGAGAAGCCCTGCTCTGCTCCGCACGGATCCTCGGCGTAGGCCAGCACATGTTGTTTGTTTTTGCAGAGCTCAACTGCCTGTTGGAGCGACCACGCGCCATTCGGGTCGAGAGTAATTCGCGCACCTGGAAAACGGTGGGCCAGCGCTGCGACGACCTCCATCTCTTGTTCGCCGGCAAATACCCCGCCCTTCAGCTTGAAGTCGTTGAAGCCATATTGCGCCTTGGCCGCTTCAGCGATTCGCACCACGGCTTCGGCCGTAAGAGCCTCTTCATCGCGCAGGCGGAACCAGGGAGAAGCCTCGGACGTGGCGGCGCGCCGGTAATTGAGATCGGTCTTCCGGCTGTCGCCAATAAAAAACAGGTAGCCCAGCACCGGCACGGTCGCCCTCTGCTGGCCTTCGCCCAGGAGCGCGGCGATGGGAAGGCCGAGGAATTGTCCGAAGAGATCGAGAAGCGCGCACTCGATCGCGGTGAGCGCGTGCACGGTAACGCGAAGATCGAAGGTCTGCCGGCCGCGGCCCTGAGAGTCGCGGTCCCAAAAACGCTGCCTTACCTCATTCAGAATTGCGTTGTATGACGCGACGGGATGGTCAATGACCAGCGCTCGCGCTTCTTCAAGCACCTGGCGAATTCCCTCACCCCCCGGCACCTCGCCCACGCCGGTGTTGCCCGCCTCATCGGCCAGGATGACGATATTTCGGGTGAAATGCGGCGCATGCGCACCGCTCAGGTTGAGCAACATGCTGTCGTATCCGGCGACCGGAACAACCCGCATGGAGGTGACTCGCGGCGAGTTCGGCTGCGTACTGAAGTCGTCAGTCATGGACGGATTTCACATCCACACCAGCACTCATATTGGTTTCAGGATTTAGGCGCTCAACAACCAACACCGTACAGCCAAATTATCATTGTGCGGTGGCCGTCTGGAGAACTGAATTTCGCGTGGGATGGATATATCGATCGTGCCTGAAGAGAAACAAACTCGAGTGCGATATCTCATCATCGCTATTCTCTTCGCGGTGAGTTGCTTCAGCTATGGCGACAGGGTGGCTCTATCTATCGCTGGAGCCTCAATAACAAAGGACCTCTCGATAAGTCCGCTGAAGCTCGGTTATCTGTTTTCCGCGTTCAGCTGGGCTTACGTGCTGGGGCAACTGCCTGCGGGAGGGTTCCTGGACCGCTATGGATCGAGAAGGGTATACGGCATTAGCATCGTCTCCTGGTCAATCTGCGCTTTCTTAACCGGATTCGCAGGATTGCTTCGCGCAGGCGCCGCGTTTACGGCGATTTTCGTGTTGAGATTGCTTTCCGGATTTGTTCAGGCGCCGGTCTTTCCGGGAAATGGCCGCATCGTCGCCTCGTGGTTTCCGACCAGCGAGCGCGGACGCGCTTCGGCAATCTTCAACTCCTCGCAGTATTTCGCGCTATTGATCTTTGCGCCTATCTTCGGTTGGATCATTCAGGCCGCCGGCTGGAGAAGCTGCTTCTGGTTCATGGGAGCGCTCGGCCTGGTTCTGGTCCTGATCTGGTTCAAGAACATCTATGGAGTCAAACAGCATCCGCGCATCTCCAGCGCGGAAATCGAAATCATAGAAACGGGCGGCGGCCTGGCGACCACCGACCAAGGGTCCCAGACAAGCGTCACAGGGGTTCGCTGACCTGGTCCACGATGAGGATGCTGCTAAGCCATCGTATGCTGGTTGGTATCTACATCGGTCAGTACTGCATCACTACGCTGACCTGGTTCTTCCTCACATGGTTCCCCATCTATCTTGCGCAGGCGCGCCACATGTCGATCCTGAAGGTGGGATTTGCCGCAGCGGGGCCGGGTCTTTGCGGGGGATTCGGCGGAATTTTAGGCGGCGTGATCTCCGACAGGCTGCTTCGCCAGGGGCGCTCGCTCAGCTTCGCGCGCAAGGCGCCCATCATGACGGGGATGGCGCTGTCGATGACCATGATCGGCTGCAACTATACTCACGCACCGAGCATCATTCTATTGCTCATGTCCATCGCCTTTTTCGGCAAAGGCATCGGCGCACTGGGTTGGACCGTAATCTCAGATACCTCACCCAAAGGAATGGTGGGTATGAACGGCGGCCTGTTCAACCTGATCGGGAACATGGCCGGTATCATCACACCCATCGCGATCGGTTACCTTGTGGAGAAGACCGGTTCGTTCGACGACGCACTGATCTTCGTCAGCCTGACGGCGCTCTGCGCCATCGTCAGCTACGGCCCGATTGCCGGGGAGATCAAACGCCTCGAGCTGAAATCCGTCTCGCCGGCGGTGAGCAATCAGTGAGAATGGGAATCCTCGCAGTCGTTCTTGACAGTGCTGTTTCAAGTGCCAAACGGGAATGTGCACTTCCGCGATTTGAATCAACGGAGAGGATGGGACCGATGGTCGACTGGCCGGGGAACTTGGCCCGCAATGCTTTCAAGCAGGCGCTTGCACGCGGCGAGAGGCAGGTTGGACTTTGGAGCGGCCTCGCCAGCGCCATTGCGGCGGAGATCATAGCCGGCGCGGGCTTCGACTGGATCGTCATCGACGGCGAACATGCGCCCAACGATATTCCATCGCTGCTGGCCCAGTTGCAGGCGATGCGGGGTGGCACGGCCGAACCCGTTTTCCGCGTGCCGTGGAACGACGCGGTGATCATCAAGCGGGCTCTCGATGTCGGCGCCCGGTCTCTTCTCGTCCCATTCGTCCAGAACGCCGAGGAGGCGCGCAAGGCAGTCGCCGCCGCGCGTTATCCTCCGCTCGGCATTCGAGGAGTTGCGGTGGGCCCTCGCGCCAACGACTACGGGCGCATCGAGGGCTATCACAGGAACGCGCACCTCGATACCTGCGTGCTGGTACAGTTGGAGAGCAGAGCGGCGATTCAGGAGATTGAGGCGATCGCGGCCGTCGAAGGCGTCGATGGTCTGTTCATCGGCCCCAGCGACCTGGCCGCGGACTTCGGTCATCTCGGCGATCCCAAACACCCCGATGTGCAGGCGGCGCTCAAGGATGCGGCGGCGCGTATCCGTGCGGCAGGCAAATCCGCGGGGACTCTGGCGGGGAATGTCGACGATGTCGATTTTCTCTTCGACCTGGGATTCAATTTCACGGCAACGGGAAGCGATGTAGGCTTGCTGGCGCGCGGGGCGGAACGCATCGCAGCACGGTTCCGCAAGAGCTAGGCCTGGGACAGTATGATTTCGTACCTTTGGGATTCGTGGTCTCCCACCCTTTCGCCAGGAAAAAGGCGAAAGGATGGGGCACGGAGCTGGTACAAGATCACGCTGTCAGTGACCTAGCGCGTGTTTCAAGAACGGCTTCTTGAACAGGATGACGAGCGCAGCATTCATGATGAAGAAACGCCGGGTATACGGCTACGCGCCCGTTGTAAGATCATTGAAATCGAGATGAAGAGTGCGGCCGAACTCGGGACTTTACTGCTTGCCCTGGTGCTCGCGAGCCAGGGGCTCGCACAGAATGCACCTGTCTCGGCGGATCATCCCTGGCATTCCTCCGCCGAGCAAAATGTTGAGCGCGATGCGGAGCGAATGCATGGTACCGAATTTGCCGTCGATCCCACCACCACCTACACGCTGGCCGCGCTTGTCGATCTGGCCGAGGCCCACAATCCTGAAACGCGAGTGGCATGGGAGCAAGCGCGCGCGCAGGCGGCGGCGCTGGGTGTGGCGCGGAGCGAGTTGTATCCCACGCTGGCGGCCGCGGTGCTGTCGCAAACCCAACGCTACGAGGTCTATCTGAACACACAATATTACCGGCAGACGCAACAGACGTTCGATCTCGCCCTCGAACTGAGCTATACGATCTTCGATTTTGGCGCGCGTTCCGGCCGGATCGATGCCGCGAAAGCGCAACTGCTGGCCGCCAACTTCGCTTTCAACGACGTGCATCGCCGGCTCATCTTCCAGGTAGCATCGGATTACTACGGGCTTCTCAATGCCGTGGGCCAGGAGTCAGCCGCGCGCGCCAATCTTGCCAATGCGCAGGCGGTGCAGCAGGCCGCGGAGGCCTCGCTGAAAAACGGGCTCGCCACCTTGCCCGATGTGCTGGAGGCGCAGAGCGCGACGGCACAGGCGGAGTACGATCTGCAGGCGGCGCTGGGAGCCGAAGATGTGGCGCACGGGAACCTGGCGACCGCGCTCGGCGCTTCGCCGACTGCGGCGATCCAGGTGCAACCCATCGAACAAATTGCCACGCCCGACGCGATCGAAGGCACTGTGGAAGAAGCCATCGATCGCGCTGTGCTGCAGCGGCCCGATCTGATGCAGCAGGTAGCGGCAATCCGCGCGGCGGACGCGCAACTGAAGCAGGCGCGGGCCGCATACTTTCCAACGCTCACCCTGGATGTGCAGCCTGCCGCTCAGTCGCTCTTTGCAGAGCAGCAGCAGCTGCCTTGGGGATATGGCGCCGATCTCGATGGCGGCGTCAACCTTGGCCTGAAGTGGACGGTCTTCGACGGGGGCGCGCGGAAGAACGCGGTGGCAAAGGCCAAAGCCAATGTGCAAGCGGCGGATGCGCAGGCCGATGCGATCCGCGACCAGATCGAGAACGGAATCTGGACCGCCTATTCCAACTTGAAGACTGCGCTTCGCCAGAGGCAGGCCGCGCAGGCGTTCCTCGAGGCCGCGGACCAGTCCTACAACGCCGCCCTTGAGTCCTATCACTACGGCGTTCGCAACCTGCTCGATGTGACGGATGCCCAGCGAACACTGGCGCGAGCGCGCTCCTCGGATGTGCTGGCGCGCACCCAGGTTCTGACCGCGCTGGCGGATCTGGCATTTCAGACAGGGGACGCGATTCAGCCGGGGCAGCGGAGGCCACAGCCATGACGCGGAAAACAACAACTATGCCGCTGTGCTCCGCGGCCGCGTGCGCGGCGCTGATGACAGCCGGCTGCTCGCAGGCCCCCAGCGTCGACATCATCGGGTCGCTCTTCCCCGCGTGGCTGCTGTGCATTGTGGTCGGCATTCTGCTTGCCGCGCTGGGCCGCTGGCTGCTGCAGCGCGCCCGCATTGCGGTTCTTTTCCCGGTGCTCGTCTATCCTTGCCTGGCGGCGGCATTCACCTTTGCAATCTGGCTGGTCTTTTTTCAATAGAAGGAGACGCGCATGGCGGAACTCAATTCCGGCACCGCATCGCAACGACCTGTCGATCGCTGGATCAGCATGGGCATTGTGGCGGTCGCTATTCTGCTCGGCCTCGTGGTGTTGTGGCGCGCCGACCATCATCCGCGCACCGACGATGCCGAGATCTATGCCAACTTCATCGGCATGGCGCCGCAGGTGGAAGGGCCGATCATCGAGCTCAATGTTCGCGACAACCAGTTCGTCAAGAAAGGCGACCTGCTCTTCGTGATCGACCCCCGGCCATATCAGTACGCCTATGAGAAGGCGCTCTCCGACCAGACCACCCTCGAAGGCCAGATTGCGGATGAGCAACGGCGCATCGCTGCGCAGGTCAGCGGTGTTTCCGTAGCCAAAGCAGCCATCCAGACCGCCGACGCCGATGTATCTCACTGGGTCGCTGAGGAGGATCAAGCCCGCGCCGATATTACCAACGCCGAGCAGGGCGTGGCCCGCGCCAACGCCGAGTGGACCTACGCGAGCAATAACCTTCATCGCATCGAGCCGCTGCTCGAAAAGCAGTTTGTCACCGTGGATCAGGTCGATCGCGCCCGCACATCGGAGGTCGCGCAGGCCCAGGCGCTGAAGCAGGCCGAATCTCAGTTGAACGTGGCCAAAGCAGAGTTGAAGTCTGCCGAAGCCCAGTACCAACACGCCATTGCCGCGCTTGACGAAAGCCGCGCCCAGCACCAGCAGGCGCAGCATTCGGTTCTCACCCTGGAGCCGCTCATCAACGAGCGCGGCGCGCGGGCTGCCGACGTGAAGAACACCAAATATAACCTGGATAACTGCCATGTTTATGCGCCATTCGATGCGCGGGTCACCAATCTCACCATCTCCGAAGGCGCCTACGCCCACGTGGGCGAGCAGATTTTCACGCTCATCGACGCGCGCACCTGGTGGGCGCTGGCCAACTTCCGCGAAGGGCAGCTTCGCCGCATCGAGCCCGGAATGCGCGCCGATGTGTTCATCATGTCCCGCCCCAACCGGCGTTTCACGGGCGTGGTGGAAAGCATCGGGTTCGGGGTCACTCCGGACGCCGATGTGATCGGCCATCTGGGGCCCGGCCTTCCCGATGTGCAGCGCACGCTCAACTGGGTTCACCTCGCGGCGCGATATCCGGTGCGCGTCCGTGTCGATAGCCCCTCTCCGGACCTCTTTCGCGTGGGCGAGACAGCCGTCGTCACTATCAGCGGACGCTAGAGCATGGCAACAGTCCTCCAGAGCGCGCCGCAGAGGCTCCGCTCCTTTGAATGGCTGTGGGACTTTCTCCGCGAAGAGCTCTCACCCTATCCGGGAAGAGGGGTTCTGGTGGCGCGCATGGTCGTTGCCGCGTCCATAGTGGTGGTCGTGAATATGACCTTTAAAATCCCCTTTGGCGCCTACGGTGCGGTCTATGCGCTGACGATCTCGCGAGAGAACCCGGAAGCAACCGTCAAGGCGGTAAAAATAATCCTGATTTCCTATGCCGTCGCGGTGGCCGACGTTTTGATCGGAGCGCTTGTCTTCTCCGGAGACCCGTTGGTGCGACTTTTCTGGGTGGCCGCGACCCTGTTTCTCTTGTTCTTTGCACTCAGCGCATCGAGCAATTACACCGCGGCGGCTCGGTTCGGCTATCTGGTGGTGATCACCATTCCGCTCTGGGACCAGCAGGTCCCGGCGGAGGTGAGAGTGGAAGGTACGCTGTGGGCTGTCGGAGCCATCACTTTCGCAAGCGTGATCACCGCGGCCGTCGAGCTCGTCTTTCACAATCTCAAACCCTGGGACGATCTCATCGTCTCGATTGCCGAACGCCTGCAACGGGTCAAAGCCTTGCTCGACTCCTACATTCAGGGAGCCCCGGACAAAGCGAGCGAACAACAGATTCAACGGTTGAGTATGCTGGGAGCATCGCGTATGCGCCGCGATCTGCAGCGCTCCGGCTACTCGCCGCAATACGCGGAGAAGATGGGCGCGGCGGTGGCATATGTGGGAAGACTGGTGGATATTGCGGCCAACCTGACCTTTGTTACTCATAACATCCCGGATGAAGACCGTGGCCGGCTTCGCAAGCTTACCGAAGCGATTGAGAGTATCCGCAACGATCTGCTCAACCGGAGAATCCCGCATGAAGTTGATTTCTCCGGTAACGAAGGCTCATCGGGGACCGTCCCCCTGCTCAGGGAGATGGAAGTTACAGTATCGCTGATCTCGCAAGGATTCACCGACACGCAGTCGCTGAGTGCTTTCGCGCCGTCGTCGGCCCCAGCGGAAACGCGCAAAGGGATCTTCGCTCCGGATGCCTTCTCCAATCCTCGGCATTTACGCTTCGGCATAAGAGGCGGACTTGCGGCATTTCTCTGCTATGTTACATACAACCTGATCGCATGGCCCGGAATCAGCACGGCTATTACGACTTGCCTGCTGACTGCACTTACCACGATCGGTTCTTCCCGCCAGAAACAGATTCTCCGTTTCGCCGGCGCATTGATAGGCGGAGCAATTGGGATGGCGGCGCAAGTATTCATACTTCCTTCGATCGATTCGATTGCCGGCTTCCTGATGCTGTTCGTCGCGGTCACGATTTTTGCCGCATGGATCGCTACATCCGGTCCGCGCCTTTCCTATTTTGGAGTGCAGGTCGCCGTCGCCTTTTATCTGATCCATCTCCAGGAGTTCAAATTCCAGACCTCTCTGGCCGTGGCGCGGGATCGCGTCGTGGGCATCCTGCTTGGTCTCTTCGCGATGTGGCTGATCTTCGATCAGCTCTGGGGCGCCTCGGCGGTTGTGGAGATGAAGCGGGTCTTTGTCTCGAACATTCGCCTGCTGGCGCAATATACCCGAGGGCCCGTCTCCCAAGACCTCAGAACGGCATTCGAAAAGAGCTACTCTCTGCGCGAGACCATCAACTCGAGCTTCGACCAGTTCAGGCAGCAGGCCGACGCTGTCATGCTTGAGTTCGGTTCTTTTCGGCAGCGCGACCTCGCCTTGCGCGCCCAGCTTCTGCAATGGCAGGTTGAGCTCCGGACGTACTTTATCGCGGGAATCGCCTTGCAGAAGTTTCGTTTGCGTCTTCGTGGTTTCGAACTACCCCCGCCGATCCAGGTTGCCCAGAAGGAGTTTGACCATCGCCTGGCCGCCATGCTGGATGCCATTGCCGACCGCTTCGAGGGCAAAGCGCAAATGCCAAGCGAGAGCTTCAAATCGCCGCTCGAATCCTTAGCAGCCTGTGGTGAAAGTCTCGATACCTGCGCGAAAGAATTGTGAGGTATCCACAGGAGTCATTCGTAGGATGAGTTCATGGCGATGGGAACGCGCAAGGGTCGCGAGCGGCAAGAGGATT
>JBAUBR010000324.1:0-3621 GCA_049676965.1 Occallatibacter sp. | reverse complement strand
TATTGACTTCTTAAGGGAGATTTCATTCTCCCTCGTGAGGGATTCAATGAGCTTCGAAGCTGTCGCGCCACCGAAAGTGGTGGAGCAGCTCAATTACAAGACGATCATCCAGCGGGTGATTCAGGAGAACGGGGATTGGCTGAGTTGAGCCTCGACGAGACCGGGCACGGTGGCAAAATTGACCGTCCAGCAGAACCGCCTATGGCAGGCGGCGCGGCAGCGCAGAAGCCACGACAAGAGAGCTTGATGTGATCTCGATCCAATATTCGGGGCGGGTCACAAAAACGGCATTACCTCTAAGGAGGAACTTCCGGGAACCGGAGGTCGAAGAATGTCGCCACACGAGCCCGCGCCAACACGCGATCATAGACAACCACTAACCAGGCCGCCTTCATAGCGGTCCGATGGAGAACGAATGAAAACTGAGGTTTTGAAAGCAGGTCAACTTGAGCGCTATTACGCTCCGAATTTGCCGTTCATTGAGAACGACGATCTCGGAACAACTTTTCTCGTCAGTGGCGCGGTGATCCTAGCTTCGCTTCTGACCAAGACTCGGTCACCGAACTTACTCTCCGATGCGACTGGACTACCACTCGCTTTCACGGGGTTGATCATTGAAACCATGGACCTCAATGACTTCTGGGCCTCCGACCGCTACACCGACCTAGCCCGCACACTGCAAAATCGTGATATTGACTACCCGGCAATAATGGACTCACTGAATTCATTTCTGGAGGGATTCTGGCTCGAGTTGAAAATGCCTTTGTTAGGAAAACTCTTGGCGATCTTGCGCGGAGGGAAGCTGCTCGGTGGCGGGTATCAAAACTGGACGGATTTGGGGGCGCCTTTAGAACTGCAGATTTCTGCGAATGATCTAGCCCGTATTCCCCGTGAGATGTGACCGAAAAGCACGGTATAGAGATCAGAAAGAGGTGCGAAAGTCCGCATTTTAGAAACGTACGCCTTCAGTGCAACCGCAAATTCCCGGTGGCTACTACACTCTGGAGGTCGGAACGAAATGTGGTAAAGATTCATTCTCGTCCGAGCTTGGTAAAGGGATCGCCATGGTCGCATACGTGTCGAGCCCGACAGCGTGAGCAATTTGCGACTGTCCGTTAGGGGCGCCTGTAAGACTGCCGCCAGGAGAGGTCATTTCCACCTACTAAGGTGGTGAGAAGTCGGGATCTTGGACGCCTGGGCCAGCGGGCGCGAAAAAAGTGATGAGATATTGGGATGGCTCCGGAGTGGTCGGTAGTAACCGATAGACGTACATCGCGACCGACCCGGAGATCCAGTGGACTTAATCGAACAAGTAAGGAATTGGGGCCGGGCTCTGACCGTGGCCGAGCTTGCCGAACTCATGCAAATCAGCGAGAGGTCGATACAGCGCTACATCGCCAAGAAAAAGCTGCCCGCGATTCGGATTGGCGGCCTTCTCCGCCTCAACCCTGAGAGCACGGCCAACTGGCTTGCTGCGCGGCAATCATGAGCCCTAAAGACGACCACCTCACCTATAGCAAACGGGGGCTCCGACTCACCGAAGATTTCGAGGGCTTCCGCGCGATAGCGTACCGCGACCAAGGGGGTGTCCTGAGGATCAGATATGGCCATACCTGCCACGACGTGACCAAAGTCATGACTATCACGCAGGCGCAAGCCGAGATCCTGTTGGCTCACGAGGTGGAGATGGCAGAGAGTTTCGTCAGGCGGGTTGTGAAGGTCACCTTGACGTAGGCGCAGTTCGACGCCCCGGTCGATTTCACGTTCAATTGCGGAGCGGGCAATCTGCTTCGCACGACCTTGCTGAAGGAAGTCAACGCGAGCCGGTTCGATGAGGCATCCGCGCAGTTCGGCACGCGGGATCTCGTGGCGTGGGAGCGGAACAAGGGCCTGCGCGGCGGCTAAGCGAGGCAGAGCTGTTCGAGCACGGCATCCTGGAAGTGGCGAAAGCAGCATAGAAGCGAATCCTCAGACGAGCGATCAGCCAACAGTTTGTCATGCCTCAGCGGGACGCGGGCGGCTCAAACCGTCCCCCCGATAGTTCTTTTTCCATGCGCTGAAGCCGCTCTTCCTTCGCCGCGAGGTGCGCGATCTTGCGCGCGATCCGGTCCGCAATCGCGTATTGGTCGCGCGGGGCCAGGATAGGGATGCCATTTTGATTGGTCATGCGGCACCCCGCAATTCCACGACGCTGGCCGGATTCCTATGCGCTGTGCCAGCATCGGCGAATGGGTCTGTATCCATCGCTTGTGAACGACCGGAGAGGTAAATTGCGGTGACCTCGATGCTGTGGTGCCCCATCCACTTGCTGACCTTATGAATGGGTACCCCGCCGTCCAGGCACCGGTGAGCGAACGTGTGGCGGAACTTGTGGAGGAAGAACCGCTCACACTCGCATTTGCCAGCGCAAGACTTGCACACACCGCAGTTGAGACCAGCCGCCCGCCACAACTCCTTGCCGTGCTCCCACCAATGGCCGTTGGGAAGGTCGGAACGAGTGCCGAACACATACACCGTGTCCGGGTGCTGCGCGCGCCACTTAAGCAAGATCGCCTTCACGCCCGCGAATATCGGAACCGCCCGTCCTTTGCGGCTCTTCGATTTGAACTCGACCGCAGCGACATCCCGCTTGCCGTTCTTCCTCGAAAAGAACTCGCGGTTCACTGTCTGCTCACCCGGCACATTGATGACGCCCCGGGCAAAATCGATGTTGGTCCAAAGGAGATGAGACGCCTCACGGTAGCGGAGCCCGGTTTGCAACAGGAAGGTGAACACCGTGCGGTGATAGTCATCACAAGCAGCGAACAGCCGGTCAAGCTCCGCCTGGGTGTACGGGTCGGTGTTGGCGTCCGGCTTCACCGCTTGTGCGTCGAACCGTCGATTAGCTTCTCAACCACGACCCCGCATGACCGGAGGAACCCGCGCACACAGGTATAGCGCATCACGCGGGTCTTCGGAGCGTAACCCCGCGCAATCAGCGAATCCATGTACGCGGCGACGGCGGCCTCGGTCACCTCGTCAAGGAACCTGCAACCGCAAGCACGGGCGAACTCAGGCAGGGTGTCTTCGTAGTGCCGGATGGAGGTCTCAGAGAGATTCAGCGACGGTGCTTTCTTCCGGACGATGTACTCGGTGACGACCTCCGTAAGCGTCTTGCGCTCCTGCGCCTGGGGTTGCGCCAGCTTGATTCCAAGCTCGGATTCTAGCCGCTCATGCTCCCGCGTGTTAAGGTACCGCTGGAGCAGAGCCTGTGCCTGTTCAAGGTCGTTGCCGACGCTCGTGTACTTCGCCTTGGAACCATCGTAGGTGCGGATTTGGTATTGGCCGTTGGGGGCGTGCCGCTCCACACCGTTGACCATCATGTAGCCGTCCTTGATCCGGCCATTCTTTGAGTGGATGAGGGAGCCCCGGAACCATCCGAGGCCGTGTACTTTCGCATAGCGCACAAGCGATGCGGCGCGGTTTGCCTTTGCCATTGCCTTCTCCCTGTATGTGCCTTAGCAGCCTGTGGTGTAACCGGCCGTTTTCAGCCCGGTCGGCAGTTAACTGCCTGAACGAGAAATCCATTGGTCAGAACGAAAACTCGGCCCGTACAGCTTTGAATCGGGCTTGCTGGCCGGT
>JBAUBR010000323.1:0-11293 GCA_049676965.1 Occallatibacter sp. | reverse complement strand
TATTGACTTCTTAAGGGAGATTTCATTCTCCCTCGTGAGGGATTCAATGAGCTTCGAAGCTGTCGCGCCACCGAAAGTGGTGGAGCAGCTCAATTACAAGACGATCATCCAGCGGGTGATTCAGGAGGACGGGGGCTCGCTGAAGTTGAGCCCCGACGAGATCGCGGCCGGTGCAAAATTGACCGTCAAGCAGAACCGCCAATGGCAGGCGGCGCGGCAGCGCAGAAGCCACAACGAGAGAGCTTGAAGTGCTCCCGATCCAGATATTCCGGGCGGCACACCAAAACGGTATTACCTCTCAGGGGGAACTTGTGGGAACCCTGGGTTGAGAATGTCGCCAAACTAGCCCGCGCCAACACGCGATCACAGATAACCATTAACCAGGCCGCCTTCATAGCGGTCCGAAGGGAAACGAATGAAAACTGATCTTTTGAAGGTTGCAGGTCAACTTGAACGTTTTTACGATGCTCCGAATTTGCCGTTCATTGAGCACGACGATCTCGGAACAACTTTTCTCGTCAGCGGCGCGGTGATCTTGGCTTCGCTTCTGGCAAAGACTCGGTCACCGAATATGCTCTCCGATGCAACTGGACTACCACTTGCATTCACGGGGATGGTCATCGAAACCATGGACCTCAATGACTTCTGGCAATCCGAGAGGTACGCCGACCTAGCAAGCACACTGCAAAATTGTGATCGTGACTACGCGGGAATACTGGACGCACTGAATTCATTCCTGGAGGAATTCTGGCTCGAGTCGAAGATGCCTTTGTTGGGAAAACTCTTGGCCATCTTGCGCGGAGGAAAGCTGCTCGGTGGCGGGCTTCAAAGCTGGACGGATTTGGGGGCGCCTTTAGAACTTCAGATCTCTGCGAATGATCTCGCGCGTATTTCCGCATGAGATTTGACCGTGAAGCACGGTGTAGAGCTCAGAAGGAGGTGCGAAAGCCCGTATTTTCATAGCATACCTGCGTGATCTGTATCATGGACCCGCAATTGAAGAGCAGCTCAAGAGTGTCGCACCAACGCTGACGAACTTCCAGCCGAAGCCAGTCACTTCCGGTACCACTGTCGGAGCCATCATCGCAGGCAATCTGTAGTCCCTACTGATTGCCGCCGCGCTAGAGCCTGTTATTAAGTGCGCCGTGCAAAGGCGCTGGTCCACAGCGGGAGATAGACCCGCCCGGGAACTGGTTCGACCGCAAAGAATGAAGCCCAGTATGGGCCCGAGCTTCGTTCCTTTCTTCCCTCGTTTAGAACGCGGCTAATACAGCCTCCCTGATCCTGGCCTCGGGGGCAAGATACCGCATCACGCTGGCCAGATCTTCGTGCCCGGTCCTCAGCATGACGCTATGAAGGTCCCCTCTGATCGCCTGCAGCATTGTCCGTGGTGTAGGACCGGCGGAAGCGACGAGGCCAGACGCGATCTCGGGATCGCCGGTCGAGGGCCCTGAACGCGATTTTGTCGCCAATAAATTCAACCCGGGAGACGGTTGAAGTATTACCTTTCATGAGCTTCTCGATGATAGAGGAATTAACAAACCGCAAACCTGTTCGCTTCCTCCGGCTCCCTGCTGTAAAGCAGATTACGGGGCTCGGAAAAACCACGCTGTACGCCCGCATCAACGCTGGAGAATTTCCTGCCCCGGTTAAACTCGGAGGCCGGGCTGTTGGTTGGATCGAGGAAGAGGTCCATCAATGGGCCAAGGAGCGCGTCGCGGAAACTCGTCTCACGCCACAGCAACGGTCCCAAGTTGTTGCGGCTGCGTAGTCCTCTCCGGCCTTGCTGCCTGAATCCCCTGCTCTAGCGTCTCGTCCAGGTAATCCGCCCAGTCCTGCATCATCTTCCTACGGGGCCCCAGGTACTTGGCATGATTGTACGCGGCTGCGACATCATTTTGCGGTGCGTGTGCGAGTTGCACCTCGATGTGCTCGTGGTCATAGCCTTTCTCGTGGAGAATGGTGGAAGCAATCGACCGGAAGCCATGCCCGGTCATCTTTCCCTTGTACCCAATCCGGTCCAGGGCGGACAAGATTGTGTTGTTGCTCAGGTGTGTGGCACCCTGCTCACCGGGAAATATGTATTTGTCGTTTTTTCTGTAATTCCAAAGTTCTTCAAGGAGCGCAACCGCCTGTCGAGACAGGGGAACAATATGGGGCCGCTTCTTCCCCTTAGGCCCCTTCATGCGCTCAGCAGGGATGTCCCACCGCGCCTCCTTGAAATCGATCTCCGACCACTGCCCTTCGATCATTTCGCTGGTCCGAAGGAAGATCAATGCCATAAGCTTCATAGCCAAGCGGGTGACCGGCGAGCCATTGTGGAAGTGAATCCTCCGCAGCAGTTCGGGTAGCTCCCTCCTGTCCACGCGCTTGAAGTTCTCCCTCTGCATCGGCTTGAGGATGTCTTTGGGCTTGAATGCGCCTGCTGGATTGTGCACGGTCAGGCCTTTGCTCCTTGCCCAACGAAAAATCTGGTCAGTGGTCTGTAGAGCACGCCGGGCCACGTCCTCGGCACCGCGTTCCTCGATCGCGACAACCATCGAAGCGACCTGCTCAGGTGTAATGTCATCCATCAGCAGGTCACCAAGTTTGGGAAGGATGTCGGCATCCATCCGCTTCTTAACGAAACCTATGTAACGCTCATCCTTACCTGCCTTCCACCAGTCGTACCATTGAGTCGCAACGTTGCGGAACCGGCGAAGATCAGAAGCCAGAGTAATCGCTTCTACATCAGCCTGCTCGCCTCCAGTCACCTCCCTCTGCTGCTTCTTTTGGGCCATCGGGTTGATGCCCTGCGCCAGGACCTTTCGTGCCGCCTCGTGAGCTTCGCGAGCGCCGCTGATACCGATCCCGGGATACGCGCCAAAAGACATCACCTGCTCTTTCCCGCCGAATCGGTACCTCCAGCGCCAGAGTTTAGCCCCGCCGGTCGTCACAAAAAGGTATAGTCCGTGACTGTCCGGTAACCGGTAGTCCTTCTCCTTCGGCTTTGCGTTTCTAACCTTCGCGTCGGTGAGCAGCAACGTGGTCTCCTTTTTCAAACGGTGAGCCCCAGATACCCACACTACCCGCATCTCCGAAGGGCGGTCGTATCCAAACAGGCCGTTGACTACCCACAAAATACCCACAGCCGGGTCCGGCTGTCAACGAACCGCACCGAACTATCTCGAACGATAGACCGAGCATTTTGCCTTACGGCTCAAGTATTTGTGATGGATTCGATGGACTGTAGCGATCTATGGCGAACTGCACCGAACAGATTCTTGGCTGCCCCCCAGGGATTCGAACCCCGATATGCTGATCCAGAGTCAGCTGTCCTACCATTGAACGAGGGGGCAGTAAGCGCGAAATGCCAGCCTCCTTGCCGCGCCGCCGATGCGGACGCGCTGGAGCGTTACGCGTTAAAGGCCAACTTGTTCATCATAAGGGGATTCGCGCGCTTGGGTCAATGCGCCGCGGGCCGGATTCGGCGTCGATCGCTCCTGCGAAATCAACCTGTTATGGCTCTCTCATCTCAATTCGCGTCTATTAGGATAGAATCGGTTCTGCATAATGGAGTTGATCCTCAATCTCACTTGGGCAGGGCTGGCCGCGCTCATGGTTCTTCTTTGGCTGCGCTTTGGGCCGCGTGCGGGTGTGAGCCGGCGCACGCAGCTGGTTGCATTGGCCTTGCTGCTGGTCGTTCTGTTCCCCGTGATCTCGGTCAGCGATGACCTGCAAGCCTTGTACAATCCTGCCGAGGTCGACTCGAGTGTGCGGCGAGACCACGTTTTTGCCAGCGCGCACTCCATCCTTCCACCGATTCTTGCGTTGATCCAGCCAGTCGCCGCTGAGCTTTCGATGGGTGCTCCGCGTTTTGCTGTTTTGAGAGATATTCCTCTGCCGGCGGCGCACCGCCCCTGCCTGGCGGCAATCGATAACCGGCCGCCCCCTGCCGCCTAGTCCGCGCCTCTTCCTTTTCTATTTCTGGGCCTCTTCCTGTGTCCGTCGTGCAGACCACGGCGCAAGGTTACGTATGAAGCAAATCTTCCCATTCCTCTCTGCCTCGGCAGCTGCAGTGCTCTTGGTGCTTGCCCCGGCTCGTCTCTCCGCGCAGCCGGCTCTCACCTGGGACCAGGTGAAGGCGCGGTTCGAGGCGTCGAATCCGGCGTTGAAGGCCGACGCCGACAACGTGGACGAGATGAAGGCCGAGGAGATCACGGCGTTCTTGCGGCCCAATCCGCAGTTCTCGGTTACCGCCGATGGCACGCAGATCGCGCCCAACAACGGCGTGTGGGAGCCGCTGGCCGGAACGTTTGTAGTGCCGGGTTTCAGCTACCTGCATGAGCGCGATCACAAGCGCGAGCTGCGCCTCAAAAGCGCGCAGGAGGGCACGCAGATCACCGAATCGCAGCACGAAGACCTGAAGCGCACCATGGAGTTCACGCTGCGCTCGGCCTTTGTGAACACGCTCGAAGCCAAGGCCGTGCTGGAGCTGGCCAGGGCCGATCTCGACTACTACGACCACATCATCGAGATCAGCCGCGACCGCTTCAAGGCCGCCGAGATTGCAGAGATCGATCTCGACCGCAGCGAGTTGCAGCGCGTGCAGTATGAGTCGGAGCTGCAGACCGCGATCGTGAACCTGCGCACCGCCAAGATTCAGCTTTTGCAATTGCTCAACGACCGCACGCCGGTGGAGCAATTCGACGTGACCGGACTGTTCGATTTCTCCGCAGAGCTGAAGCCCCTCGACGATTTTCGCCAGATCGCGCTGGCCTCGAGGCCCGATCTGCAAGCGGCGATGCAGACGATTCAGCAGTCCCAGACCAATCACAAGCTGGCCGAAGCCAACGGCTCAACCGACCCCACCTTCGGCGCCTGGTACACGTGGAACGCGTCGACCAACAATCCTGAGGCGGACCAGACATTGGGCCTGAGCGTGAGCGTTCCTCTGCGCGTCTTCGACCGCAACCAGGGCGAGAAGAAGCGCACGCAGATCGACATCGACAGGAGCACCCAGGCCAGCGAAGCCACGCGTGCGCAGGTCTTCAGCGATGTGGACTCGGCCTACGCCGAGGTCGAAAGCAACGTTGCCCTGCTCAAGCCCTACAAGGACAAATACAAGGCGCAGGCCACGCGCGTGCGCGACACCGTGACTTACTCGTACGAACACGGCGGCGCGTCGCTGATGGACTTTCTCAACGCGCAGAGCGATTACCGCACAGTGCAACTGTCCTACCTGCAACTGATCGGCGCCTATCTCACCGCCGCAGGTCAATTGAATCTTGCCGTGGGACGCGAGGTGATCCAATGAATCTCTTTCTGTTCCTCAAAAAACCCGGCAAGGCTCCGCCGGCTCTGGCATTCGCGGCGCTGGCGGCCCTCGCGCTTTCAGGCTGCAAGAGCAAAGATCAGGGCGATGGCGCGCCGCCGCCGGCCAAGGTGGTGCAGGTTGCGGACATGAACCTGATCACCATCGACAAGGACGATGTGCCTAAATTTCCCGTGGTTACGGCAGACAAGATCGAACTGGCATCGGAGCTGAACGTCACCGGCACCGTTTTTCCCGACATTTCGCGGGAGGTTCCGGTGATCTCGCTCGCCAACGGGCGCGTGGTAGATATCAAAACCCGGCTCGACGACAACGTGACAAAGGGTCAATTGCTGTTTCGCGTACAAAGCCAGGATGTAACCAACGCCTTCGACGCGTATTTGAAAGCGGTCAACGACGAACAGCTCGCCAACAAGACTTACATTCGGACTGAAGATTTGTTCAAGCACGGCGCAGTTTCTCAGGCCGTGCTGGACCAGGCCGAAGACGCGGAAAAGGATGCGAAGGCCGATCTTGTCGCGGCCGACGAACAGCTGAAACTCCTCGGCGTGGACAAGGATCACCCGACTAGCATCGTGGATGTTCAAGCGCCCATCACCGGCGTGATCATCGGGCAGAACGTGACCAACGCGGCTGCCGCCGGCGTGAGCCTCTCCGGCTCGGCGACGGCCTTCACCATCGCCGATCTCACGTCGGTCTGGATTCTCTGCGACGTCTACGAAGACGACATTCCAAAGCTTGCTCTCGGCCAGGAGGCGAAGATCGCGCTCAGTGCGTATCCCGATCGCCCGTTGAGCGGCCGCATCGGCGATATCGGTCCCGTGCTCGATCCCTCGCTGCGCACCGCCAAAGTGCGCATCGAGGTTCCCAATCCCGGCATTCTCAAGCTGGGTATGTTTGTAACGGCAACATTCATCTCCAGGAAAAAAGAAACTCACGCGGTCGTTCCCGCCGACGCCGTGCTCCACCTCCACGACCGCGACTGGGTCTACGAGCCCGCCGGCGACAACCACTTCAAGCGTGTTGAGGTCCATGCCGGCGAAATGGTTCCCGGCAATCGCCAGGTCCTTCTCTCCGGAATCGCTCCGGGACAGCAGGTCGTGACCAACGCCCTATTGCTTGAGACAGCGGGGACCCAGTAATGATTCGCGCACTCGTCGATTTCGCGCTGAAAAACCGCTGGCTGGTCCTCGGCGGAGTACTGCTCATCACCGCGTGGGGTGTAATCGCCTTTCGCGCTTTGCCCATCGAAGCCTATCCCGATGTGGCCAACAACTACGTGCAGATCATCACCCAGTGGCCCGGCCGCAGCGCCGAGGAGATCGAGCGCCAGGTGACCGTTCCCGTCGAGATTCAGATGGCCGGCATTCCACACCTCACTCATCTGCGCTCCACCACGCTGGCCGGCCTCTCGAGCCTGATGCTCATCTTCGACGACAACTCCACCAGCGACATCAATCGCGAGCATGTGCTCGAGCGCCTCAGCCAGGTGAACCTGCCCGCCAATCTCGTCCCGCAGATGGGCACCGACTGGAGCCCCGTGGGCCAGATTTACTGGTACACCTTGGAGAGCACCAACCCGGCCTACGATGTGATGGAGAAGAAATCGATCGAAGACTGGTTCCTCGAGAAGTCGTTCAAGAGCGTCGAGGGCGTCGTCGATGTTTCAAGCTTCGGCGGGCCGACCAAGGAGTACCAGGTCAGGCTCGATCCGGATAAACTCGTCGCCTATGGTCTCTCGATCGGCCAGGTCGAACAGCAGATCGCCAACAACAACACCAATGGCGGCGGCGGCTTCATCGAGCAGGGCGCGCAGCAGATCAACGTGCAATCGGTGGGCCTGTACAGAAGCGTTCAGGATATTGAAAACACCGTCGTCAAGAGCCAGAACGGCACGCCCATCCCCATCAAAAATATTGCCACCGTGGTGCAGGGCCCCAAGATTCGCCTGGGCCAGATCGGCCGCGCAACTCATCTCCCCGATGGCACCATCGTCGATAACCCCGACACCGTGGAAGGCATCGTGCTGCTGCAAAAGGGTGACGACTCCGACCCGGTGCTGCAAGGCATTCACGAAGAAGTGAACAAGCTCAATGGAGATACAGACCACCCCGGCATTCTCCCCAAAGGTGTCAAGGCTGTTCCCTTCCTCGATCGCTCCGACCTCGTCCATTTCACCGTCGACACGGTCGAGCACAACCTGACCGAAGGAGTGATCCTGGTCTCGATCATTCTCTTTTTGTTTCTAGGCAACGTGCGCGGCGCGGTTGTAGTGGCGCTCACTATTCCGTTCTCGCTGCTGTTTGCCGCCATCTGCCTCGGCCTTATTCATATCCCCGCCAACCTTTTGTCGCTCGGCGCGCTGGATTTCGGCATGGTGGTCGACGGATCAGTGGTGATGATCGAAAACATCGTGCGCCACCTCGCTTCCGGCAGCGTAGCGCACACGCCGGCGCAAAAGATTCGCGAGGCGGCCATCGAAGTGCAGCGGCCGGTGTTTTTCGCGCGCGGCATCATCGTCGCTTCCTACCTGCCCATCTTCACGTTGCAGGCGGTCGAGGGGCGGCTGTTCAAGCCCATGGCCTGGACTGTGAGCTTCGCCCTCATCGGCGCACTGATCTTCGCCATGATCGTGGCGCCGGTTATGGCCAGCTTTCTGTTTCGCAAGGGCGCCAAAGAGTGGCACAACCCCATCATGCAGTGGCTCATCCGGCACTATCGCACGGCGGTGCGCGCGGCCATTGACCATCGCAACTGGACCCTGGGAATATCCACGGCGCTTTTTCTCGTCGCCGTTTATCTCACCGTCGGCGGACCCATCGGATCGGAGTTTCTGCCGCACCTCGATGAAGGCTCCATCTGGGTGCGCGGCACGTTGCCGCCAAGTGAAGGGCCGACCGCGAGCATCGATTTCACCAACAAGGCGCGCGTCGTCATGGCTTCGTTCCCCGAGGTCACTGAGGTCGTCAGCCAGACCGGCCGCCCCGATGACGGCACCGACACCGCCGGCTTTTTCAACACCGAATACTTCGTCGGCCTCAAGCCCAAAAAAGAATGGCGGCCGGTCTTTCACCAGGACAAGGATGCTTTGATCGCCGCCATGGACAAGCAGCTCTCGCGGTTTCCCGGCGTCCTCTGGAACTACTCGCAGCCCATCTCCGACAACATGGAAGAGGCGGTTTCGGGCGTGAAGGGCGAGCTCGCCGTCAAGCTCTTCGGCGACAACCTGCGCACCCTCGAGAGCACTGCCGAACAGATCCAGTCTCAGATGGAATCGGTGCGCGGCATCGAGGATCTCGGTATCTTTCGCATCGTGGGCCAGCCGAACTTGAACCTCTCGGTGGATCGCGCGGCAGCGGCGCGATGGGGCATCAACGTCGCCGACATTCAGGATGCGGTGCAGACCGCGGCGGGATCGAACGCGCTCACACAGGTGCAGCAGGGCGAGGCGCGCTACGACGTGACGCTGCGCTACCAGAAGGACTACCGCGATACCCGCGAAGCAATCGAAAACATCCGCCTGCTCGCGCCCTCGGGCGAGCGCGTTTCCCTGGCGCAGCTCACGCATGTATCGACCGACGACGGCGCGGAGCAGATCAATCGCGAAGGAGGGCAGCGCTACATCGCCATCAAGTACTCCGTGCGCGGGCGCGATCTGGGCTCGACAGTGGAAGAAGCCATCCGCAAAGTCAACGCCAACGTGAAGCTGCCCTCCGGCTATCACCTGGAGTGGGCCGGCGAGTACGAAAGCCAGAAGCGCGCCAACAAGCGCATGGCCATTGTGGTTCCCGTAACCGTGCTGGTCATTTTTCTCATCCTCTACACCATGTTCCGCTCGGCCAAGTGGGCCCTGCTCATCCTGATCAGCGTCATCATGGCCTCCATCGGCGGGCCGCTGGCGCTGTTCATCACGCACACCAACTTTTCGGTTTCTTCGGCAGTTGGATTCCTCGCGCTCTTCGGAGTTTCGGTCGAGACCGGCGTCATCATGATCGAGTTCATCAACCAGCTCCGCGCGCGGCGCAGGGGTATGGAGGAGTCAACTCACGAGCACATTGTCGACGCCGCCGTCGAAGGCGCGGTGCTGCGCCTGCGGCCGGTGATGATGACCATGCTGGTGGCCACGCTCGGCCTGCTGCCCGCCGCGCTCTCCCACGCCATCGGTTCGGACTCGCAGCGCCCCTTCGCCATTGTCATCGTCGGCGGCTTGCTCGCCAATCTCTTCATCGGCGTCTTCTTAATGCCAGCGCTCTACGTCTGGTGGGCGCGCGAAGACGATGTGCTTCCGGTGTCCGATCTCTCCGAGGAGTTCTAGGGAGTCTCTGATTTAGTCGAAGTTTTGAAAGGGCACGACTTCAGTCGTGCCGTAAATGCAGCAGAATCGCGGCGGGCTTTAGCCCCTGAGGGAATTCAAGTCGTTTGTCCAGAGCTTCCTTAAAGCGTTCAGCGCCTTCACCAGACGCGGGCCGTCAACGTCGCGCGGCAACTTCATCTTCGCTATGCCAGGATTTCATCCCGCACAAAGTGCAGCCGGATGATCTTCGGAGCTTCCATCGTCTCGTCGAAGTAGCAATCGACCGCGTCCTTTACCATCCTGCGCAGTTCTTCGATCGTGCCCCCTTGCGTATGAATGCCATATCCCAAGGCCGCAGCCGTGTAGCCACCGTCGACTTCATCCTCACGCACCTCGAAGATGATCTCCTTCATCGGATCAGCCCCTTCCTGCCTGGATGAATGCTAACACCACCCTGGTAGTGCGGTCTCGACATTGAAACCGGAGAAGCCACCGGCCAAAGCTCGCCGTTCATCCGATCAGGCGAACCGGCGCGAATCTAAAAACCCTCTGCTTTTTCCACCTCGCCGCAAATTTCGCCTTCCAATCTACCGCACAAACGGGTACAATTCACCTACACTCCCCTGAATACAATAACGCTAGCTCCCCTGAAAGGGACATGCCTTCTATATGAAGAAAGTAGATTTCTACGAGTTCCTGCAAATCAGCCCCAACGCTCAACAAGACACCATCCACCGCGTTTATCGATTTCTCGCCGCGCGCTTTCATCCCGACAATCCGCACACCGGCGACGCCGAAATGTTCTCCTTGCTGGCGGCAGCGTACGAGGTCTTGTCCGACCCCCTGCGCCGCGCCGAATATGACGTCGCCTGCGCACGCGAGGCGCCCCAGCGCCCGCCCATGTCGTGCTCGATCGATTTTATGGATAGCCTGGAGGGCGAGACCAACCGCCGACTGGCGGTGATGGCCGTGCTCTATTTCCGGCGGCGCGCCAATCCCGATAGTCCTGAGGTTTCGCTCTACGAGATCGAATCCCGCATGGGGTTTCCCCGCGATTATCTCGATTTCACCACCTGGTATCTGCAAAAAAAGGGATACATCTCCCGGGCCGACAACTCGGACTTCACGCTGACCGCGCAGGGCGTCGACTTTGTGGAATCGCAGCGCGTGAACATCCCGGTGCTGAACAAATTGCTGACCAATGGCGCCGAGCCCGAGCCAAGCCCGGTGACCGCCCCGAACGGCGGTTCGCAGCATGGCCCGATTGTTGTCATGCCCGGAGTGAAGTTCGTGGAAGAGCGGCGCCTCGGCTCCGGAGACCGCCGCGTCAGTTCGCCAGATCGGCGGGCGACGGACCGGGGTGCGAGAGGCCGGCTCAGTACCGGTCAACGTGCTTCCTAGACGTGGTTGCATAAATGTGCTTCCTAGAGGTGGTTGCATAAATGGGGCTTTGAAAGGGCACGGCTTCAGCCGTGCCGGAAAAGGCCGTATAACAAGGGGCTTTACAGGCTGCGGAAAAACTCGAACCGGAGGGAGGCGGGGGTTTTAACCCATAAGCGCTAAGATAACAGTTCGAGCTGAGGCCTTCGGCTGCGGCTTGGCTCGCTTAAGGCGTCGGCAATTTCATTCCATCGGTGCATGACCGCCGCGAGGGACAGACGTGGGGTAAGCGCCGCGAGCAGCTG
>JBAUBR010000322.1:0-4116 GCA_049676965.1 Occallatibacter sp. | reverse complement strand
CCTATACCGGCCAGCAAGCCCGATTCAAAGCTGTACGGGCCGAGTTTTCGTTCTGACCAATGGATTTCTCGTTCAGGCAGTTAACTGCCGACCGGGCTGAAAACGGCCGGTTACACCACAGGCTGTTATCCGCCTTCGACGTACAGATCATCCTGAATTCGCATTCGTGCTCGAAGGCGTACCTTTTTATAAACGGCAGCTCCGCAACCTTTCCAGCAATCCGGGCGATGCGGAGCCGTTTTCTTCGGCCTGCTCCTCGATCTCATCGAGGAGCGAATCCAATTCTCGGTCGATTTCAAATAACGTGTTGCCGTCACTCATTGCGTTATCTCCTGGAGCCCGATCCTTTCCCCGCAAACTTTGAGAGCCACGCGTCGGAGCAGAATCACGCGGCCGTTCGCAGGGTGCGCGATTGATTTTGAGCCGCCCGATAGGCGAGAGCATCGACACGAGTCTGGATAGGATGACCGCAGTGGCCCCTGATCCATCGCCACCGGATGTTCATTCGCTCGTTCAGTCGAAGTAATTCTCTCCAGAGTTGCTGGTGCTGTAACTCGTTACCGCGGCTGTTTCGCCATCCCTGCCTTTGCCAACGGAAAACACGGAAGCGCATTCCATGAATCAGCAGTTCGGAGTCCGAGCGCAGTTCAACCAGCGCCCCTGCCGGAATCGAACGCAAGGCCTCGACCGCTGCCAGAAGTTCCATCTCCGAGATGGTTGTCCACGGACTTGCTCCCGACATCTCCCAACTCTTGTTTCCCCGAATCAACACCGCAGCCCATCCACCCGGCCCAGGGTTCCGAATGGCTGACCCATCCGTAAAGATGTGAATTGTCTTCTCCATATTGAATCTCCGTCGCGACGCACTAAGGCAGTCTGCCTGTCACGCTTCGCGAACCGCGGCAGGGCCCGCGAGCCCTTGGCCACCGCCAGTGGCGCCGGCCAATTCAGGTTGTCGAATCTATGCAGCGTGCATGGGAATGACGCTGCCGAATGGAGCCTTCCGGCGCTCGGTGGACGCCCAAAGAACCGGATATCCAGGCTCAGTCTCGGGAAACGAACCGCATAAATCGGTCAGGAAGACCAGAGTCTGCGGCCGAATGCCGTGTTCCTCGAGCCAGTCGAAGCACGGACCAAAGTCGGTTCCACCGCCTCCGATGGGATTGAGATTGACGGGCTGTCCAGTTTCGTAGGTCTCGACCTTCTGCACCTCAGCGTCGAAGTAGAGGACATGCACACGCTGGGGCCGCTGGCCTTCGAGGATCGAGCGAACCTCCGCCTCGAAGAGCCGCAACTGCCGAGCGTTGACCGAACCGGAGCAATCGACAGCGATCGCGATCTCCCCTACGCCCTCCCGCACCACTCCAGGCAGATAGAGCCCGGCCCAGACGTGACGCCTGTTCGGCCTCATCCAGCTCGAATTGGCCGGAATGGTATCCGACCAGAGCCTGCGCAGTAATTCGCGCCAATCGACCGCTGCCTCCGCCGCGCCTTCGAGAGTTCGAGCAAGGCCTGCTGGAGACTTGCCGGCCTGCTTCGAGAGGGTGACTGCCTGGTTGAGGGCAACACTCCAGTCCCGTGCCTGTTCTTCAACACTGGGCGTCTCCTCATCTGCCGGAGGCGCGTCCATAACCTGGCCGATCCCGCCTTTCGTTACAGGTGCAGAAGGCGAGTTGGGCCCACTCCCGCTTTCAGGTGGATCATCCTGTCCAGCACAGGCATCCTCGTTCGTTCGGTCCTGGCCGTCGGATTCTGGCTGTGCTTCCATCTCGCGCAGGTTGTAGATCTGCTCCGCGCTCATTCCACGGAAGCGGTGATCAACAAGAACGCCTTCCGGTAGACTGAGGCCTGCATCAAGCAGTAGCGGGTTGATGGCGTAGTCGCACGCCTCATTCCACCGCCTCGGGTCACGCCCGGACCGCCGCACATGGTGCTGGAGCGCGGGATGCATGACCTCGTGGGCCAGCACCCCGGCCAGCGTAGCCGAGTTCAGCGTATCGACGAACGCCGGGTTAAAGTAAAGCGACACGCCATCGGTCGCCATGGTCGGAATCAACCGGTTTTCGCGCCCCTTCAAGCGAAATAAGAGAGACCCGAAAAACGGATGATCGAGCAGCAATGTTGTCCGCGCCTTCTGGATGCGAACAGTTGCAGGTGTCTCATGTGATTTGAAGCATAAGTTGTCATCTCTGTAGTCATAAGTTGTCATTGATGTACCTACAAAGTGGCCGTGACGAGCTAAAAGCCAGAAACTGCCACGTTCATCAATGCACATTGGGGCGAAATGCGCCTTGGTGTGCACCATTTGCTCAAAGCAGCCATGCCGATTTTCGTTGGGGGTTCATTCGGGACCGCGACGACCAGAAGTGTGAATGAAGCATAATTATGCTTCATCGGAATTGAAGTTCAGTGTCCGGAAAGCAGGTTTTACGGCCAAGTGGACTGGATTTGTAAACACTGGCCGACGTTCGGGAGTAATCCTGGAGAGAAGCTGTAACGTGCAGAAAGCATTACTGCTATTCAGGTTCTTGTTCTACTGGATGCATCGACTGCAAGATTCGGGCTTGAATCAATTCTGCCGCCCAACTTTTCTTCCGCAAACGCCAGTTTTTTTTGCGGCCAACGTTCTTTTGGCATCGCAATCTACCTTAGAAGCGATATACTCCCACGGAACCGGTGCCTAAAAAGGAGATTCCGGTTGAAGCTGAATGAAACCGCGCGGGAGGCGAAAATGCAAAGCGTATTTCAGGATATCCACTTCGCCGTTCGCAGTCTGAGAAAATCCCTTGGATTCCTGCTCACGGCAATCGCGTCCATTGCTCTCGCCATTGCGCTCACACTCTCGCTTTTTGAGTTGTTTCATGCCTTATCGTATGAGGCGCCGGCCATCGCCAACCCCGCACAGGTCGTGGCCATCTACGGGCAGAACAAGCTCCGGCCATACATGTCGACCTCCTGGCCTGACTACCTCGACATCCGCAGCCAGCAGACTGTCTTCTCGCAACTCGCCGCGTATGTCCGCGTCGAAGCGACGCTGCGGCAAGGCGCAACAAACATCGATTCCTGGGGCGAGATGACGTCTGCCAACTACTTCACGACTCTTGGTCTCCAACCTGCGCTGGGGCGCTTCTTTCTGCCCGCTGAAGAAAGCTCGGGCACACCCGTCGCGATTATCAGTTATGACCTTTGGCAGCGCACCTATGGTGGAAGCCCTGGAGCCATCGGAGCGACCCTCTGGCTCAATCAGCACGCCTTCACCATCATTGGTGTTGCACCCCGGCAGTTTGCAGGTGTCGTCCTCGATTGGGGCGGAGTCCCGCAGTTTTGGGTCGCGTCGTGCCAGCAGTCTGTCGTCTTCCCCAACTCCGACCTGCTCACAAATCGCAAAGCAGCCAGTGCCGTCTTGGTTGCTCGGCTGCGCCCAAACGTTACTGTGCAGGGCGCGAAGGCGGACTTATCTCTCCTAGGCCGGCAATTGGGCCAGTCCAACGGCGACCCTTCGTATAGCTTCGTCTTGCTTCCCCTTAGCCGCGCGCGGTTCTGGCCCACCTTTCGCGACGGCATCCAGCACAAGCTTCAGATGCTCATGTTGCTTGCCGTGTGCGTCCTCATTGTTGCCTGCACAAATGTGGCTGCGCTTCTATTCGCGCGCAGCACTATCCGGCGCGGCGAAATCGCCCTTCGCGCCGCTGTCGGAGCCACGCGCGGCCGCCTCATCCGCCAGTTGCTCACCGAAAGCCTGCTCGTTAGCACAACAGGCGGCCTGGGCGGCATAGGCCTGTCGTGGACAGCCCTTCGCGCCACGGAGCAACTCAACCGGCTGTTCCCGATCCCGTTGCACGTTCACCTGCATCTGAACGCCGCCGTCATCCTGCTAGGGCTCGCGATGAGTCTCGCCTGCGGATTGCTCTTCGGGTTCGTCCCGGCGCTGTTGCTCATCAGCACTAATTTGCAAAGCTCGCTGTCTGGCGCTCAGCGCTCGTTCACTCCCCAGCGCGGCCAATCCAGATGGCTGCGCGGGGCCGTCGTCATCCAGATCGCTATCTGCTGCGCCGTAGCCTTTACCACACTCTTGCTAGGCCGCTCGCTTTGGAAGCAAATCACTGCCGACCGCGG
>JBAUBR010000321.1:0-3610 GCA_049676965.1 Occallatibacter sp. | reverse complement strand
CACTCTCAAGACCGCTGTCTTCGGCTTCATCATCGGCTGTGTTTCTTCCTATTTCGGGTATACGACCGATAAGGGGGCGAAGGGCGTTGGTGAGGCTGCCACGAACAGTGTCGTTGTGTCGTCACTGCTGATCATCGTTGCGGACGTACTGCTGATCAAGTGCATCTTCTTCCTCTTTCCGGACACGGCCATATGAGCGAAACCCCTAGCATCGCAGTGGAATTCAAGCGGGTGATGAAATCGTTCGGCGCAAAGCGCGTGCTCAATGACGTGTCATTCCATATCGATCAAGGTCAGGCACTCTGCTTGCTCGGCCGCAGCGGTACGGGCAAGAGTGTAACCCTCAAGCTGATTATGGCTCTCATGCGCCCCGACTCAGGAGAAGTCTGGGTCGATCAGGACAATGTCGTCGGCTTGGGCGAACATGGAGTGTCTCACGTTCGGAAGAAGCTCGGGTATCTCTTCCAGGATGCGGCTCTTTTCGATTCACTCACGCTTTACGAGAATCTGGCCCTGCCGCTCAGCCGGCTGACGAAGAAATCCAACGATGAGATCGACGATGTAATCCACCGAGTTCTCACCGATGTCGGCCTGGGAGGGGACGGCACAAAATATCCGTCAGCGCTTTCAGGTGGAATGAGGAAAAGGGCCGGTCTAGCCAGGGCCCTCGTGCTCGAACCGAAGATTCTCCTGGCCGATGAGCCGAGCAGTGGTCTGGATCGCATCACAGCCGCTGAAATCGATGAACTCCTCGTGCGCCGCAAAACTGAGCACGGGACCGCTCTGATCATCGTGACTCACGATGTTCATGGGGCACGCAGGGTCGCAGACCAAATCGCCGTCCTCGACAAAGGAAATGTCGTCGCCTTTGGGCCAGTCGACGAAGTAAGCCAGAGCGAAAACGATGTCGCTCGCAGACTCATTACGGAGTGAAGCCATGCCTAACCGATTTCTTGCCGTAGGAATTTTCATCACCGCTGGGTTGACGTTGTTTGCTCTCGGTATCTTCCTCGTAGGAAGCCGTCACGAGGCATTTTCCCGCCACATGTTTCTTTATACGGAGTTCACCGATCTCGATGGAATTGCCAAGGGCTCCAAGGTGCAAGTTGCCGGTATGGATGCAGGCCAGGTGGCCAGGATCGATGTGCCCAATTCACCGAACGATCGTTTTCGCGTTCAGATGAGAATCGATGAGCGGTTTCACGGCCTGGTTCGAACCGACTCCGTCGTGACGATCGATACAGAAGGCGTGGTAGGGGATACTTTTCTAACGATTCATCCCGGATCGCCGGGTACTGCAATCGCGCAGGCGAATTCGATTCTTCAAAGCAAACCCGCCCTCAGCATATCCGATCTTATGACTCACGGCCTTGGTGTGATGGACGATGCGGACGCTTCGATGAAACAGCTGAACGCGAAGCTCAACACGTCTTTGGATGGAGTGAATACTGCAGTTAATAACGCAAACGAGCTCCTCGTGGGGCTGAAAGACGGAAGAGGCCCAGCGGGAATGCTTCTCCGCGATGAAACGATGGCCACCCAGATCCGACAGACAATGACGAACGTACAGTCTGCGACCTCTACTCTTAATCAGACTGCGAGTCGCGTCAATGGAATGGTCGGAGACATTCAGGAGCGGCAACTCCCGCAGAAAATCGACGAGACGATGACTCAAGTACGTTCCGCGTCGACTGAGGCAAACAGTACGATTCAACAGCTTCACCAAAGTCTGAATCAGGTGCTCGGGCCAGACATCGATGGTGTGACCGCCGCTCAGAATATCAGCGAAACCCTGACGAACGTCAATGCGGCCACGGGAAATATGGCCGAAGACACTGAGGCAGTCAAACACAACTTCTTCTTCAAAGGATTTTTCAGTCACCGCGGATATTACAGCCTCTCAAGCATCTCACCTGAGGAATATCGGCACAACAAGCTCTTCACTAATGCGCATGGCCGCCGCTTGTGGTTGACTGCCGACGCTCTTTTTCAGCCTGGCGTGCACGGCGCTGAGGATCTCTCTCCTGCCGGCAAGCGGGCAGTCGACGCGGCTATCGCAAGCTACGGTGACGCTGTGTTCCAGCATCCTGTCGTGATCGAAGGATATTCCGATACCGCCGATCCAGCCGATCAACTTGCACGTTCTTATAACCGCGCATCCCTGGTTCGAACCTATCTCGAATCTCGCTTCCCGTTCGTGGCAAAGAATGTAGGCGTGATGCCCCTGAGTTCAATGCCGCCGCCCGGTCTAGACCATGATCGCTGGTCTGGCGTGTGCATATCGGTCGCCGAAAAGCAGTGACGCCTTCCGCGGATGGAAAATGCAAGCAGGATCTCAGGAAGACTTGTTTTGCCTGGTGCGTAGCTTCCTCACCCGAAAGGGGTATCTCGAGGATCTCTTCGGTTTACGCCCTGAGTCAATCAACGTAGCCGCGGAGCGGCACAGGACGACGCTCAATGGCTTTAGCCCACGACCGGACGTTTTCTGGATGACGTGCTTAGAGAAGTCGACGCAACAGATTGGGTTTGATTTGAATCGAGTCGGGTCCGCATCCAGCTCGTCAGACGGGCAGTTCTAGGCAACTGGTTCGCAATTCACAATCCTCATGCTGATCATGGCATTGAAAGAAAGAGGCAGCGTGACGGTACGCTGCCTCTCGGCGCTACGCTGTCTGTACTTTAAAGGTTCCGAGACCAACAGCCTGCGCCATGCAAGTGCCCCTCGCCAACACCATGTCTAGAACGCGTCCTTTTCTAATCCAATTGCTTGATAGCAGCCACTCGTGTGGTTTACTTATGGTGAATAAAGAGAAATTGCAACTGGGTCTGCATTTGCCAGTCCGTACCGCCGGCAGTTGTTCGAACGTCGTTGAAGAACTCCGCTCGCGCATTGAGAGGCTGGTGACCGATCTTGAAGATTCTCCCTGCACCGCCACCGACCGGGACGGTCCAACGCTTGTCTCTTTCCGCCGTCCAATCCGCTGTGACGATCGGAGTCGTCAGGACATACCACCCGCGCTTCATGTTATAAAAAGCGAACCAGTTGATGGTCATTTGATTCTCATGCACATGGTTGACGCCTGCGAATTCATTGCCAATAAGAGTTCCCGCCAACAAGTGACCGCTTCTGATCAACCCAACAACCGCAGGTCCGCCGCCCCACTTGTTTATACCGAGCTTATCGTCTGTGGCTGTGGGGAGCCACAACTGCGGCCCGACTCCCCACACAAACTTCCCGGTGTGGACTGGGGACAGATAGAACTGAGGCTGAATATTGCTAAGCCCGTAGTCGACCCCGGCATTTGCCGTGAGCCTGGGAACAACAACGACAGGCACAATCGTTCGACTGATCAACATCCAGTTTTCCGACAGCCTGATGGGCACAACAGGCTCAATCAAAAGCTCATTCTCGGCGCGTCGATAAGGGCCAACACCATAGAACGTATTGTTCTGCAGGGGAAGGCTGATGGCGGCCGCAACCGGGTTTTCGGCGGCGTCTTTTGCGGCCGCTTCAGGTCCCTTTTCGGGAGCCGATCCAACCTCGGCAGGAGATTGCAGTTTCTGCGTTTCACTTGCCGGGGATTGCGCGGTACTCTGTTGGGCTTTGGCC
>JBAUBR010000320.1:0-6070 GCA_049676965.1 Occallatibacter sp. | reverse complement strand
CAACCATGCGAGTGCAGTTGTCCCGCCTGACTTGCATTCCCTCAGGGGCTAAAGCCCTCGATTTTATTGT
The DNA here is from genome assembly GCA_049676965.1 of Occallatibacter sp. Classification (GTDB taxonomy): domain Bacteria; phylum Acidobacteriota; class Terriglobia; order Terriglobales; family Acidobacteriaceae; genus Telmatobacter. Next base: position 6,000 of record JBAUBR010000320.1, on the reverse strand, counting down.
GCATTTGCGGCACGGCTGAAGCCGTGCCCTTTCAAAGCCCGCAATCTCCAGAGTGATCCGAACCGGACATTTGTTTTGCACGTTCAATAAAGCCCTTCGTTCATTCTGCCGCACTTTCGGCACGACTGAAGTCGTGCCCTGCCACAAAACCCGCTTCGATTTGAGTTTTTCCGCAGCCTGTTGAGCCGGAATCAGCCCCGCGCCGCATGCGCGTCCCTGCCTCCCGTCGGACTCTTGTGGTGGCGCACATCGGCGCCCTGCACCCAGAAGATCACATCCTCGGCAATATTCGTCGCGTGGTCGGCCACGCGCTCCAGACTCCGGCAGATCATCAGCGCGTTCAGCGCCTGCGGTGCGAGATGACTCTCCTCGGCCATCACCTTGGTCAGCGCCTTGTAAGCGGCGCGATTCATCGCGTCCACGGCGTCGTCCATGGTAAGAATGCTGCGCGCCATCTCCGCATCGGCCTCGATGAACGACTGCAGTGTCTTGCGCACCATCTCCGCGGCCAGCGAGGCCATGCGCGGAATATCGACGGGCAGATCGACCGCCGCCATCTGCTCCATGCTGCGCACGCGGTCGCTGATGCTCTTGGCCGCATCGCCCACGCGCTCGAGGTCGGCGTTGATCTTGATCACCGCCAGAATGAAGCGCAGGTCGATGGCCATCGGCTGCTCCATCGCCAGCAGATCGAGCGCCGCCTGGTCGATGTCGCGCTCCAGGCGATTGATGGCGATCTCGCTGCGGTTGACCAGATCGCAGATCGACAAATCGCGCACGCGATACGCCTCGATAGCGCGCTGGATGGCCTGCTCGGCCAGCCCCGCCATCACCAGCAGGTTCTCCTTCAGATCCTCGAGGCTGCGTTGAAACCGTATGCGTGTCATCCGAACCTGCCCGTGATGTAGTCTTCGGTGCGCTTGTCACTGGGGTTGGTAAATATTTTATGCGTCGAATCGAACTCCACCATGCGGCCATTCAAAAAAAATCCGGTTTTCTCGGCCACGCGCGCGGCCTGCTGCATGTTGTGGGTCACGATCACGATCGTATACTGCGACTTCAGCTCGAAGATCAGGTCTTCGATCTTCGACGTCGAAACCGGATCGAGCGCCGAGGCCGGCTCGTCCATCAACAGCACTTCAGGGTCGACCGCCAGCGCGCGCGCAATGCACAGCCGCTGCTGCTGCCCGCCGGAGAGGCTCGCGCCCGACTTCTTCCGCAGGTCGTCCTTCACCTCATCCCAAAGCGCCGAATCTCGCAGCGATCGCTCCACCACCTCGTCCAGCACGCGCCGGTTGCGGAAACCGTTCAGCTTAAGCCCCGATGCCACGTTGTCGTAGATCGACATCGTGGGAAAGGGATTGGGCCTCTGAAACACCATGCCGACGCGGCGCCGAATCTGCACCGGCTTGGCATCGTTGTAAATGTCCAGTTCGCCGATGCGCACCAGCCCTGTCACGCGCGCAATGGGATTGGTCTCATGCATGCGGTTCAGGCAGCGCACAAAAGTGCTCTTGCCACAGCCCGAGGGGCCGATCAGCGCGGTAGCGTGGTTGGCCGGTATGTTCAGGTTGATGTCCTGGAGCGTGTGGTTGGTTCCGTACCACGCATTCAGGTTGCTTACCTCGATGCCGACGCCCACTTAGCTTGCCCCTTTCAACACGCCGCGGCTGGTTACATACCGCACCAGCGCCACCGCCAGCACAATCAACAAAATTAGAACCAGCGAGCCTGCCCAGGCAAGCCGGTGCTGATCGTCGTAGGGCGAGAGCGCGTACTCGTAAATCTGCAAGGGGAGAGCTTCGATGGGCTGGTTAAGGCTACTACTCATGAATGGATTACCCAGCGCCGTGAACAGCAGCGGCGCTGTCTCTCCGGCCACGCGCGCAAAGGCCAACATGCAGCCGGTGATGATGCCCGGCGAGGCCGTCTTCACGGTGATCGAAAGCACCGAGCGCCAGTTGGGAACGCCCAGGCCGAGCGCCGCCTCGCGCACCGCGTGCGGCACCATCAGCAGCATCTCCTCGGTGGTCCGGCAAACCGTGGGAATCATCATGATTCCCAGCGCCACGCCGCCTGAGAAGGCCGAGAAAGTCCTTTGCGGCACCACGATCAACGAGTAAATGGCGAGGCCCATCACGATGGACGGAACGCCGTTGAGCACGTCGGCGGTGAATCGCACCGCGTTGGCCAGCCTGGTTCCGCGGCCGAACTCGGCGAGAAATATACCGCCGCCAATCCCCACGGGAATACCAATGGCGCTGGCCAGAGCGAGCAGAACGCCGGAACCCACGATCGCATTGGCCATGCCGCCGCCCGACACGCCCTCAGGCTTGGGAACCTCGGTGAAGAACGCCAGGTTCAGCGAACGCGCGCCTTTGTAAACCAGATAGGCGAAGATGGCTACCAGCGGCGCCACGACCAGCAGCGTGGCCAGAATCGATAACGCCGTGACCGCGTCATCGGTCAGCGTCCGCATCCTGGACCGGAATTTGGAGCGGAATTTGGAAGTCTCCACGCTCACCGGAATCTCCTCAGTGCGCCTGCGCCGGCGTTCCCCGCGTGACCGCCCAAACCAGCAGCTGGGCCATGGCGTTTACGATGATGGTCACAATAAACAGCGCCAGGCCGATCTCGATCAGCGCGCTGCGGTGCACGTTGTTGACCGCTTCGGTGAATTCGTTGGCAATCACCGAGGACATCGACGCTCCATTGGAGAGCAGCGAGCGGTGAATCTCCGGCGTGTTGCCGATCACCATGGTCACGGCCATGGTCTCGCCCAGCGCCCGGCCCAGTCCCAGGATGATGGCGCCCACAATGCCGATGCGGGCGTTGCGCAGCACGCCCATGCGGATCATCTCCCAGCGCGTGGCGCCCAGCGCCAGCACCGCTTCGCGCTGCGAGTGCGGCACCGCGGTCATCACCTCCCGCGTCAGCGACGAAATGATGGGCAGAATCATGATGGCCAGAATCACGCCGGCCGCAAGGAATCCCAGGCCGGTAGGATTGTCGTTGTCGAAAAAGCCCGTCCAGCCCAGCAGTCCAGACAATGCCGGATTGACATACTGGCGCAGCAGCGGCACCAGCGTGTACATCGCCCAAAGTCCATAGATGATGCTGGGAATCGCCGCCAGCAGTTCGGTAAGGAAGGCCAGCGGGCCGCGCAACCCCCCGGGGCACATCTCGGTAAGAAAGACGGCCAGGCCAATAGCCAGCGGCACCGCGATCAGCAGCGCCAGAAACGAAGAGACGAGCGTTCCGTAAACGAAGGGCAAGGCACTGAAGCGCTCATTCACCGGATCCCAGAACAAGGGCTGGTGATTTATCGGATCGCTGAATGTCTTGTAAAAGAAGCCGAAGCCGAACTTGTTCCAGGTCAACTGCGAACTCACGACCATCCGCCAGGCAATCAGGATCACAATTGCAAAGATGCTCAGAGCGCACAGCACCATCAACCAGCGGAAAGCGAGGTCGGCAAGGGCTGAGTTCCCGCGCCCCAACAAGAAGGGACGGACCCCCGACGTCCCGGGAGTGGCTGTCCTCGGCGACCGTTTTCGGCCACCTGGAACGCCCGGTTCCGGCTGGGGTTGATTTGGCATCTGGGGCTGGGAGATGCGGATGTCAGGCACGGGTGCAGTCACCTAGGTCAGGCTACCGGGGAAATGTGAATGGCAGGTTAATAGGCCGCAAAATCAAGCGCATACAGCAGAAAATTCAAGCGGCAACGGAGAGATCGCCAACCGTGAAGCCGGTCGCCGATCGCGGGACCAAGGGGAACCGCTGGCCGCAGTTCCCCGCCTTTGCTCGCAATCGCACCGCAGGGTTTGATCACTGCCATTTTTCGTTCCGGCGGCTACTGCAGCGAATAGATTCTGGTCAGCACCTTGTCGGCTACATTTTGTGGGAGCGGCGCATAGGAGAGCGCCGAAACTTCGCCCTCGCCGGATTTGACGATCCAGCTCAACAGGTCCTTGAGCACCTTGGCCTTGACCGGGTCCGCCGTTTTCTCCGGGATCAGCAGGTAGGTGAAGCTGGAGATGGGATACGCGTCCTTGCCGGGCGGGTCGGTGATGGAAACCCGGAAGTCGGCGGGCATCTGCTTCACGCTTGCCGCCGCCTCGGTCACGCCGGCGATGGAAGCCGTGACCCAGGTGCCGGCCGCGTTCCTGACCGCGCCGAACGCGATCTTGTTCTCCAGGGCATAGATCAACTCGACATAACCGATGGCCCCGGGCAACTGGCGCACCAGGCCCGCCACGCCGGGGTTGCCCTTGCCGCCCACGCCAACGGGCCAGCTCGGCGAGCTGCCTACGCCGGGACCGTTGGCCCAATCCTTGCTCACCTTGCTCAGGTAGTCGGTCCAGATGTAGCTGGTGCCGGAGCCCTCGGAGCGGTGCACCACGATAATCTTCTGGTCGGGCAACTTCACGCCCTCATTGTCTTTGGCGATGCGTGCATCGTTCCAGTTGGTGATCCTGCCCAGATAAATGTCGGCCAGCACGTCGCCGCTGAATTTGAGATCGCTCATGCCGGGAACGTTGAAAACCGGAACCACCGCGCCGATCACGGTAGGAATGTGCACCAGCTTGACCTTTGAGCTGGCCAGCATCGCGTCGGTCATGGGCATGTCGGAGGCTCCAAAGTCCACCAGTCCCGCGGTCACCTGCTGGATTCCGCCTCCGGAACCAATGGCCTGGTAGTTGATCTCGACGCCGGGGTGCGCCGCGCTGTATTCGCTGAACCACTTGGAATAGATCGGATAGGGGAACGTCGCGCCTGCCCCGGTCAGCTTCTGGGCCTGTGCCACACTCCAGGCTGAGATCAACAATGCTACGGCAACCAAAGTTTTCTTCACGCTTTCTCCTCGTTGAAACTGTCTTCCCGATTGTCTATTGCCAATGTTAACGGCACTTGAATCAGCAGAATTTCACAGCCGTTTCCGCCTGCAAACGTCTCGGTTCTCAGGCCGGAACTTCGCAGCTCTCCGTGCCCCATCCTTTCGCCGGCTGCCGCGGCGGCGCGAAAGGGTGGGAAACCACCGATCTCAACCGCCGCGATTCTCCAAAGTCACAAACCTAGTCGCTGGCCCGCGCCGCCGGAAGGTTCTCTTCCAACGCTTGCCGGCCCATCGCCGCCGGCGCCAGCGGCAGCGTGAAATGAAACGTCGCGCCCGCGCCCAGCTCGCTCTCCGCCCAGATGCGCCCCCCATGCGCCTGCACAATATGTTTCACGATCGCCAGACCCAGCCCTGTGCCCCCCGACTCGCGCGAGCGCGCCTTGTCGATGCGGTAAAAGCGCTCGAAGATGCGCTCCAGGTGCTCGAACGCAATCCCCGGCCCGAAGTCCTGCACCGTGAATTCGACCTCCGAATCCGACTCCCGCGCGCCCACGCGAATTCGCTTGCCTTTCTTCCCATACTTCATCGCATTCTCGATCAGGTTGCCGAACACCTGGTTCATCGCATCCGGATCGGCCATCACCAGCAGGTCGGGAGCGCCGGCCGGCTCCAGCTCCACGCCCGAATCCATCACCATTCCGCCCATGGACACAATCGCATCTTCCACCAGCGCGCTGGCAGCCAAGGGCTGCTGCTTCACCTTGTAGTCGGGGCTCTCCACGCTGGCCAGCGCCAGCAGATCTTCGGTGAGCCGGTTCATGCGCGTGGCATTTTTCAGGATGATTCCCAGAAACTCGCGCGTCGTCTCGGGGCTGGCGTTCCGGTCTTCCACCAGCGTCTCCACGTAGCCCTGAATAGAAGTCAACGGGGTGCGCAGCTCGTGGCTCACATTGGCGATAAAGTCGCGCCGCGATTTTTCCGCCGCCTCGATGCTGGTCACATCGTGTAAAACAGCCAGCGCGCCTCCGCTGGGCAGCGGCGCGGCGTTGATCTCGAAGATTCGCCCCGGCGCCAGCGAGCTGGCGCGTCCATAGCGCACTTCCCGCCGCTCCAGCGCCGCGCGAATGCACGCCAGCACGTCGGGATCGCGCACCGAATGCACC
>JBAUBR010000319.1:0-13024 GCA_049676965.1 Occallatibacter sp. | reverse complement strand
GCAGCCCGGCCGCCGCGCCTTGTTCGGCGGCGCCGATGCGCCCATGCCCGAGGACGAGCCGCAGTTCGGCTCGCTCTGGGAACACATCGCTTCGAGCGGCCAAGGCATATTGAATTACGGTGAAGGCCTCGAGATCGAAGGCAACGCGGAGCTGCCCGGCTCCGAACCCGAAGGCAACCGTCTCTTCTTGAATTCACCGATCCCCGAGCCCGTCTTCGAAGCGACCGACCGCCGCTTCCCCACCTTCAACCTCGGAATTCCCGACCAATTCCGGGTAAAGGAGTTCGAGCGCGACTTCGGCCGCAGGCTGGCAGCCGGCAAGATCCCGGCCCTTGTCGTAATTCGACTGCCCAACGATCACACGGCAGACCCGCGCCCCGCCGATGGCTATCCGTATCGCGCCTCGTACGTGGCCGACAATGACCTGGCCCTCGGCCGCATCGTCGAATATCTCTCAAAGACTTCCATCTGGAGGGACTCGGCTCTGTTCGTCACCGAAGACGATGCGCAGGACGGCGTCGACCACGTCGACGCGCACCGCAGCATCCTTCTCGTGGCCAGCCCGTGGGTCAGGCCCGGCTCGGTCTCGCACCAGCACACCAGCATGGGCTCCATCGTGCGTACCATCGACGAGCTGCTGGGGCTGGGCCCGCTGAATCTCGAAGACGCGCTGGCCGGCCAGATCACCGGAATCTTCGACACGCAGCCGCATCTCGCGCCATTCTCGGCGGTGCCCTCCGATCCCCGCGTCTTCGATCCCGCCAAGGCGCGATTTGCCAAACCCAAGACGAAGGAAGAAGCCGCGGCCCTGCGCGACGTGGACGACTCCAACGAGATCCGCAAGGAGATCGAGAAGTCTACCGATTCGTTGCGCAGGCCGAAGAGCGATGAATGAGATCAACCCAGAGCGGGCGTACTAAACTTGAGCAAGACGCAAGAACCCTCCATGAGCGCTCAACGCATGAACGGCACCGTCTCGCAATTCGCCGGCGATTACCGCGAATGGGCCCCACATGCCGCGCTCAGGGAACATGTCCGTTGCCTCTGGCTGAACGACCTCACGGTTTCGTCCACCAGATCGATTCAGGTGGTGCCCGATGGCTGCGTCGACATCGTCTGGACTCGAGATTGGCTTCGCGTGGCGGGTCCCGACACGCGCGCGTCGCTGGAGCAGTTACCGCCGCGCAGCCTGGTCGTCGGCATCCGCTTCCAACCCGGCGCGGCGTCGGCGTGGCTCGGCCTGCCTCTCACCGGGATCCTCAACGGGCGGATTCCTCTCGCCGAATTCTGGGGAGCCGAAGCGGATCGTCTGTTTGACCAGGCCTCCGGCTGCGGCGAAGCGAAAGAGATCGCGGCACAACTTGAGGCTGCGCTGCTCACGCGTCTTTCAGTAGTCGGCCACGCCGACCGCGGAATCAGCTTCCTGCGTCAGGCCGCGGAGAGGCAATCCATTCCCCTCACCGCAAACATGAAGACTCTTGCCGGCCGAATCGGCGTAAGCGAGCGAACCCTGCGCCGCCGATGCATGGACGAATTTGGCTACGGCTTCAAGACGCTGGATCGCATCCTTCGCTTTCAGCGATTCTTTCGCCTTGCCGCCGCGTCCGCCAACCCCAGATTGGCCGAATTGGCCGCCCAGGCCGGATACGCAGACCAGGCGCACCTTACGCGCGAGGTTCAGCGGCTGTGCGGCGCAACCCCAGGCGAATTGATCGCGCAGTTCTCCGCGTGATTGGCCGATTTGTTCAAGACTCCACACTGCCATCTTGCTTACGCTGGCCTGCGTGAGGGATTTGTGGAGCACGGCTTTGCGCGGAATCGCTCTGGGACTCGCAGGTTGGACTTGCTGCGCGTCGCAGGCACTCCCCGCGGGCTCGGAACCAAAGATGCTCGCGGCGGCGGTCGAATCGCGCACGATTACGGTCCGCATTAATCGCCCTTTCAATCAGGTTTATGAGTTCCTCGTCGATCCGGCTAATTGGAATCAATGGGCATTCGGACTGGGCAAGAATCTGCGGCGGTCCGGAGATGGCTGGATTGCCGATTCCGACGGCGGAATTGCGAAGGTGAGATTCACGTCGAGAAACAGCTTTGGCGTAGTCGATCATACGGTTACTCGCCCGAACGGAGACACGATCTCCGTTCCCATGCGTTTGATTGCGAATGGCGGAGGATGCGAACTGCTGTTTACGCTCTTTCGTGAAGCGAACATGTCCGACGCGCAATTCGCCTCCGACGCTGGCTTTGTTCAACGTGACTTGAATGGGTTGAAATCGTTGCTGGAAAAGTGAAACGGGATCGGGCGGGAGGCGCAGGATGGAAAAACCGGCGCAGTTGTGGTTTGGGGCGGCAATGCTCCTGGTGTGCGCGGCCGCGTTGCCATTGCTTTCGCGGACTCCAACCACCGAAGCCGCGCTTGAAAATGCTCCGGTATTCGAGAGCACCTGCCTGATCGCATCCGATGTCAAGCGCCTGGTGGACTTCTATGAACCAATCCTGCAGCAGAAGGCCAAGTGGTCCGGCAACGACTATGCGGAGTTTGCGACCGGCGCCGGGACACTGGCGATCTTCTCCGCGGCTGCTCAGGAGAAATACATTCCCGGCTCGGCGGAGGCGGCAAAGAACAGAAGTGTCATCGTGGAGTTCAAAGTGGCGGACGCCGACGCGGAATACCGGCGTCTCCAGGGCCTGGTGAAGAATTGGGTCAAGCCGCCAACGACGCAGCCATGGGGCACACGGTCCATTTATTTTCGCGACCCGGACGGAAATCTCGTGGACTTCTTTTCGCCGGCCCCGCCTTCGTAACGGCGATGGCGCCGGAGAATTGAGATGGGTGAAAATGGCCACGCCTCGAAGAACGATTTTGCAGGGCGCACTGGCGGTGGGATTCGCGCGCATCGGTTCCCGCGCCGGGCTCGGCGTCGAGTTCATGGTCGGGCAGGGAGAAACGAAAGCAATGGAGCAGCGGATCAGCATTGTCACGCTTGGTGTGAGGGAGCTTGCAATTTCACGGCGCTTCTACGTCGATGGCCTGGGCTGGAAGCCGGTTTTCGAGAACAAGGAGATCGTTTTCTTTCAGGCCGGCGGAATGATCTTCGCGTTGTTTCTGCGCGATGAACTGGCGAAGGACTTCGCAGGCGATGCCGCAACCTTCGGCCGCGCAGCCGTGGCCCTCGCCCACAATGTGCGCACCAAAGACGAAGTGGACCCGCTGATGAAACGCGCGTCCAATGCCGGCGCAACCATTCTCAAGCCGGCGCGGGAGGCATCGTGGGGCGGGTATTCCGGCTACTTCGCCGATCCCGACGGGTTCGCGTGGGAGGTGGCTTGGAATCCGGCGTGGCGCATCGCACCGAACGGGTCGATCGAATTCCACTGAGCGTCCAAAGCGCAGGCCGGCTCTGGATTTGCGGCGTCGATGAGAAGAAGCGCCCGCCAAAGCTCTGCAGCGATATCTCCGGAAACCGCCCGGTGGTTATGAGCGAAGACGGCGAAGTGGCTATGGCCGCCGTGCGGTTTTCGACCGCACGATGCCGTACACTGCGGTGCGACGGCGCTTCGCCGCGAGCGGACGAAGGTGAATGCGGCGCCTGATTACATGACCAGCGCAGAGGCGATATGAGTAATGCAGCTTCGGCCACGACGCAACGATCGATGCAGGGCGCACTGCCGGCGATTCTGGTTGGCGGACTGGTTGCCGGCGGCCTCGATCTGATGTCGGCGTTTTACACCTATGGAATCGGAGTGCCGCGGGCGATTGCCGGAGGGCTGCTGGGGCCGAGCGCCTTCAAGGGCGGGGCTGGCGTGTATGCGCTGGGCGTCTTTCTCCAGTTCTTCATCGCCACCTCGGCCGCAACCGTCTATTACCTGGCCAGCCGCAAACTCGAATTCCTCAAGCCGCATTTCCTGGTGTGCGGATTGTTCTTCGGCATCGCCATCTACCTGGTCATGAACCTGATCGTGCTGCCCCTCTGCGCGCTCCATGCGAACCGGCCGATCGCCATCCCGGGCATGATCCAGGGATTGCTCGTGCACATGACGATCATCGGGTTGCCCATCGCGTACAGCGTGCGGCGATTCTCGAGATAGACTGTGCCGCCACGAGTCTTTGATTAGCCGCTGCGACGCACGGTATTTACAACATCGCTGCGCAGCCGCAGGCAACCCACGGCCTTTCCCGCAACTTACAACTCCTGCGAGTCGGCCGGCGTCCAAGATGAAGCGCGATCGGTGGAATTGGCGGCTGCCTAGATGCACACCTCTACCGCGATGTGCCGCAGACTATAGGCATTTGCGGCAAGCCGAGTGAATTTGATACGCTCAGTCATTCTTCGAGCTGGGCGGAAGGAGATGCTTCATCATGTCTGACGAAAGTAGAACCAATGGTTTCGCATGGTTTTTGGCTGGGCTCGGTATCGGCGCACTCGTAGGAGTGCTCTATGCCCCCAAGAGCGGCCGGGAAACTCGCGAAGATATCGCCAACAGCGCTCGCGAAGGCACCGAATACCTGCGCACCAAAACCAAGCTGGCGGCCGAACAGGTAGGCACGCTGGTCGACAAGGGCAAGGAGCAGGTGGGCGTGCTGGTTGAAAAGGGCAAAGAGCAGGTGGGCAACCTGAAGGAGCAAGTGAGCACCCTGGTCGACAAGAGCAAGGACCAGGTGGGCGACTACGTCGATCGCGGGCGCGATGTAGTGGACCGCGGACGCGCGCAGTGGGAAGAGTTCGTGGAGCGGGGCAAGAACCTCGTGAGCGACCAGACGACGCGGGTTACCGCGGCGGTCGACGCCGGGCGCCAGGCTTATAAAGCCACAGTGGCCCCGGGCGATTCAACCCAGGGCTAAACAGCCGGCCGACGAGGCCGGCTTCAGCATTTTTGGCCGATAACGATCGGGTCACCGTTCGGTGTTTAGAAGTGAGTGTTCGCGGCGGCGCGAGGCGTTCGGCCAGTGCAATTTATGAAATGAGTTCAAAGCCCCCCGGATTCCTGCAGATTTTTTGCGTGAGATCACCTCGATGCCCACTGAAACCTCGGTAACGCTCCTCATCGTCTTTGTCGGACTGACCGCAATTGCATTGCTGGTCCAGGCCGTTATTCTTGTGGCCGTCTTGTTCGCCGGCAAAAAGGCGCTTGCGTCGCTGCGCGGCGAATTCGAGGAGCTGCGCACATCCGCCGTGCCGGTGTTAAATATCTCGCGGCAGTTCTTCGAACGCATCGGCCCCGAAATCGGACCGGTGACCTCCGACGTGATCAAAACCGCGGCCAACCTGAAGACCATCACCAGCGACATGGCCGAGCTCACAACCAAGGTGCGCGCGCAGGCCGAAGATGTTCAGACATCGGCCGGCGAAGCCCTGGAGCGAATCAAGCAGCAGGCCGCCAGGGTTGACATCATGGTCACCAATCTTCTCGACGCCGCCGACCGCGTGACCGGCTTTTTAGAGACCGCCGTCACCGTTCCCGTCCGCCAGTTCGCGGGCGTCCTGGCGGCGGTCAAAGCCATTGTCGAAACGCTGCGCCACGCCGAGCCGGCAACGCGCCGCGTGCAACCGACGAATGATCACGAGTCGTTCATCTGATCGCCCATGCGACCGCAGGTTGCGTTTCTTCCCCTGCAGACTGATCCGGAGCCACCCGCAGTCAGATCCATCACGGACCCAACACGCATTGCACTGCATTGCACTGACACTAGCGCAGACCAAGCCGTGAAGGGTACGGGCTTCAGCCCGTACATTCGATAACATAAGAAATGCGGGGCTTCAGCCCCTGGTGGAATTCTCTTCATTTCAATCGAAATCGAAAGGAGCGCGGCTTGAAGACTCGCTTGCTTTCCGCGTTTCCCCTGTCAGTTCTTCTGCTGGCCGGCCTGGCCGTTGCCCAAACTCCCACGCCCGTGACATCGTTGCTCGCTCTCTCCAAACAGGATCACACGCTCGCCATTGTCGATCCGGTCACTCTCAAGGCAATCGCGCGCATTCCGGTGGGCGACGATCCGCATGAGGTGATCGCATCGTCGGATGGAAAAACGGCCTACGTCTCGAACTATGGCTTCGGCGCATTTCACACGCTGGCGATGATCGACCTGGTCGGGCAAAAGCGCATCAAGTTCATCGATCTCGGCGCGCTGCGCGGCCCGCATGGGCTCACATTCGTGCAAGGCAAGGTCTGGTTCACCGCCGAAGCCGCCAAGGCCATCGGCAGCTACGACCCGGCGACGGACACGATCGACTGGATCATGGGCATTGGCCAGAACCGGACGCACATGCTCTACGTGTTTCCCGATGCCAGGCGCATCCTCACCACCAACGTCAACTCTGGAACGGTGACGATTCTGGAAAAAACCGAAGGAAGAGCCGGCGGACCTCCTCCGGGAATGCCGCCCGGAGGCCCGCCGCCAGCGGGTGCGCCGATGGGACCACCCCCCACACCACCGGGAGGCGATTGGCAGCTCACTGTCATCCCCGTGGGCCGCGGCGACGAAGGCTTCGACGTCACTCCCGACGGCAAAGAGGCCTGGATCGCAAACGCCGGCGACGGCACAATCTCGGTGATCGACATCGCCGCCAAGAAGGTGATCGCCACGCTCGACGCCAACACGCCGGGCGCCAACCGCCTCAAATTCACGCCCGATGGCAAGCTGGCGCTGGTCTCTGCGGGGTCGCTGGTGGTCTTCGATGTCGCTTCCCGCAAGGAAGTGAAACGCCTTTCCGACGTCCATGCAACCGGAGGCATACAAATGCAGCCCGACGGCGCGCGCGCCTACGCCGCCTGCGGACGCGAAGGCAACGTCGCAGTCATCGACCTGAAAACGCTGGAAGTGGTGGGCCGCATCGACGGTATCGGTGGCCCCGACGGGCTGGCCTGGGCGGTTCGGGAGTAGCTTTGGCTCAACCGGATTCTCGTCGGCGTCGAGTCTCTTCATCGAGAATCCGCCTTATGAGATCGGGTGCAGCAAAGAAAGAAGTCTGCTTTAACTTGTGAAGTGCGTCGGCCAGATCCAACAGGCCCGTTTGTGCAGCTTCGCGCAACACACCCAGCGTGCCGATAACCGGAATACCCCGCTCTTCCGCCGCATGCCGTGCGTCCACGTCGTCCAGGATGATGCGATCTGCACCGATCTCGCGAGCGAGAGTAATCGCTTCACTCTCGCCTTTGCCGAGCAATTCGAGCGCCGGTTCAACTTCTTGTGATATCGGATGCTTTTCCAGCCACGCGGGAGCGCTCCGGAACCAATCTTTGACGGATTCCGGGGTTCGGTTGTGGAGCAGTTCCTCAGAGATCGCCAACGGGATCAGGATGCGTCCATAAAGTTGGGGAAGAATATCGATGTGTCCAATCAAGATCAAGTAGTTGATTGGCGACGTGTCGGCAATAACGATCATGCGGCATTCGAGCTTTGCATCTTCCGCTTTGCGAGAAACTCGTCTGAGGCCTTGATATCTTGATCGAGGTCTTCCATCGAATAATTGAGGAAGACTCCATGTTGCTTCAGGAACTCGTGCAGTTGCAACGATGTCTCGAACCCGAGCAGCCTCTGTGCCATGCCTCCCGACAACCGGCGCGAGCGATAGCCCTCGAGTGCAAGCGCTTCGAGTGCGGCACGCGACAGGTCGATGTTTCGCTCGGCAAGAAGGCGAGCCAGCTCGTCCGGGATTTCGAATTCGAGCTTCATTTTCTGCCTATTTTACCTTACTTCCAGACGATTCATCTTCGTTTCAGCAAAGCGCAGCTAGACAATCCATCCGCCGCCCACCACTTCATCACCGTCGTAGAAGACAGCCGACTGCCCCGGCGTTATGGCGCGCTGCGGCTCATCGAAGGTCGCAGTTACTTCTCCCGCGCCCGCCGACTCCAGCGTGGCCCACGCCGGCTCATGCCGATGGCGGATCTTGGCCTGCACGCGCATCGGCGCGATCAGCTCCTGAATGCCGATCCAATTCAGGCGATTGGCGCGCAGCGTGCGCGAAGCAAGCTCGGCATCCGCACCCACGGTCACGCGGTGATTCGCCGGATCGATCTTCAACACGTAGAGTGGCGAAGGCGATGCAACGCCCAGTCCCTTGCGCTGGCCCACGGTGAAGTTGAAGATGCCCTCGTGCCGGCCGAGAACCTCGCCGCTTGAAGCCACCAGTTCGCCCGCCGTTGCAGGAAACGCCTCGCCCTGCTCTTCAAGATATGCCGTAAGAAATTGCTTGTAATCGCCGCCGGGAATGAAACATATCTCCTGCGAGTCGGGCTTCTCGGCCAGCGCCAGCCCGCGGCGGCGCGCAACTTCGCGCACCTCGGGCTTGGTCAGCCGGCCCAGCGGAAAGAGCGTTCGCGACAACTGCGCCTGCGTGAGCCCGAAGAGGAAATACGTCTGGTCCTTGGCGCGATCCGTGGGCCGCTTCAGAATCCAGCGCCCGCGTTCCGGATCGTAATCGTTGATCGCGTAGTGTCCCGTGGCGATGCGCTCCGCGCCGATGGACCGCGCCGTCTGCAGCAACTGGTCGAACTTGAGGTGGTTGTTGCACAGCGAGCAAGGAATGGGCGTGCGCCCATGCAGATATTCGCTCACAAACGGCCGCACCACATCCTGCTCGAAGCGGTCTTCCTGATTGACGACGTAATACGGAATTCCGAGATCCTCCGCCACGCGGCGCGCGTCATACACGTCGTCGAGAGAGCAGCAGCGGCCCGCCTTGGGTGCCTCGGGAATGCCGTGCTTGCCGGCCAGCCGCGTCTGGTCCCACAACTGCAGCGTGAGGCCCACGACCGACTCGCCTTCTTGAGCGAGCATCGCCGCCACCGTCGAGGAGTCGACCCCTCCGGACATGGCGACAGCAATGGTTGTGCTACTAGGCATGGCCTCGCCTTTCTAATGACGCTCCTAGCACGAGAGTTGGTGCTCCGAGGAGTAGAAAGCGATTATCTCCCAGCGGTTTGAGCAGCAATTCTGGAGGCTGGAAAGCGGCCCACGGGGCCAGTCCGTGGCGTTTGAGCCAATCTCCGATTTCGGGACCACGGATTTCCGGGCACTTCCCCCAAAACCCGGGAGACAGTTCAAAGACGTGAACCTTTCCGTCCATCTCTATCTCGACTGTCCTCCAGTTCCTCTTGAAGAATTGAGCTGCATTGGCAGCTCCAACTCTTATGCCGTACGACCCGCCTTTCCAGCCTTTAGCCTTCATCAAGTCCCCCGCTCAGCCACAAATGTCTCAATTCTCAAAGGGTCGATCTTCTGCTCCAGCAGCAGAACCATATAAGGTAGGCAGCGGCCGACCCCGTCCAATAAGTAGTAGCGTGCTGAAGGATTCGAACCCACCTCGCTTGGCTCCGCCGAGCAGATCGCTAATCTGCTTGCGCCCTGCAACGTCAACTCAAAGCGCTCCAAACTCTCGTAATATGCCCTTTGCTTCACGTGGCAACAAGCGAGAGAAAAGTAGTTCATAGCCTTCGCTCGCTGAGCAACTCGCTTCAGAATTCTGTAATCTGGTCCGACGCGTACTACTAGGCCGTTATTCTTAGTCCAATCGGACTCTAGAAATACCAATTTCTCCAAATCCGTATGGTCAAGCTCGACCATGTCCCAGTGTGTTGAATTGTTGAACCAGCCGCGAACCTTTCCCGAATGACGTTCTCGCATTACTGCGAGTCTCTCTGGGTCTGCAATGGGCATCGGACGCGCGTCCCCGCCAAAGGCTGCACGACGAAGAAACCAAGCGGCATACTCCAACTCCGAACTCGGTCTTATCAATCTCATCTGGCAGCATCTCGGAGGTCATTGGGGAGCGCTGCGCTCCCAATCAGCCAAGCGTCCCCGCCACAACCGGCGACAGCGCCCGCAAATGCTCCACGGCTTCAGGAACCACCCGCAGCACATGCCCCACGTCCGCGTCGGTTGCCGTCTTCAGCAGGCTGAAGCGCAGGCTGGCGCGGGCGCGCGTTTTGTCCAGGCCCATGGCCATCAGCACGTGGCTGGGCTCGGTAGCGCCGGAGTGGCAGGCCGACCCGCCCGAAACAGCCACGCCCTTCAAGTCGAGCGCAATCACCAGCGCTTCACCCTCCAGTTGATCGAACCAGATGTTGCTGGTATTGGCCGCGCGGAAAACCGGCCTGCCCAATGCGTCCGCACCATTCACGCCTGTGCCCGGCAAGCGCAGAATCTCTGCTTCCAGCCGGTCGCGCAGAGCGGCCACTCGCTCAATCGTCCCGTCTTCCAGGCTGTGCAGGGCCAGTTCCGCGGCCTTGCCCAGGCCCACGATTCCGGCCACGTTTTCCGTTCCGGCGCGCCGGCGCCGTTCGTGGCTGCCGCCCACCAGCAGCGACTCCACCGGCGTTCCGCGGCGCACAAACATCGCGCCCACCCCTTTGGGCCCGTGCATCTTGTGCCCGCTGATCGAAAGCAGGTGACAACCGATCTTGCGCACGTCGAGATACACTTTGCCCGCGCCCTGCACCCCATCGATATGGAAGAACACGCCGGTATCGGCGGCGATCTTGCCGATCTGCTCCACCGGCTGCAGCACGCCGGTCTCGTTGTTGGCCAGCATCACGCTGATCAGCAACGTCTGCGGCCGGATGGCGCGCAGAATGTCCATCGGATCGATCAAGCCGCTCGGCTGAGGGGCGACAAAAGTCGTCTCCACGCCGCGATGCGCCAGGCGCCTGGCCGCCTCAAGGATCGCCGAGTGCTCGATCGAAGTCGTGATCAGGTGATCGCCCGGATGCAGCAGCCCGAACAGGGCCGTGTTGTCGCCTTCCGTTCCGCCGGAGTTGAAGACCACCTCGGCCGCGTGACAGTTGAAGAACTCGGCGAGAGTCTCGCGCGCCCGGTCCACCGCGGTGCGCGCCTGCTGGCCGTGCAGATGGATCGAGGAGGCGTTGCCGAAGTGCTCCATCCAGTACGGACGCATGGCCTCCATCACCTCCGGCAGCAGAGGGGTGGTGGCATTGGCGTCCATATAGACTCGGCGCATTTGAAAATTTCTCCTTTTATAAATTGTACGGGCAAACCGGTTTTCGCGCCCAATTCGTCACACTGAGCCGGCAATTCACAACTCTGGACTGCCGGGAATGCGCACCGGTCTGCTAGAGTTCCCTCACGCGGCAGCCGCATTTCGAGAAGAATGCCTGAGGCGCCGCGGGAGGAGAAAAACCCATGCAAAAGACCCTTCGCGTCACCGGCCGCATTCTCGCCTGTTGTTTGATGACCGCCGCACCGGCATTTGTGCAAGCCCAGGCCGCCGCGCCCGCCAAGCCCGCCGTGGGCACCGCGGTTCCCCCGGCGCAGGTATATGGGAAGCTGCTGAGCATGTTGGAAAAAGGGTCTGTCGGCGCCGCCGAAGCCATGCCCGACGACAAGTTCAACTTCGCGCCCGCAACCACCCTGGGCGAATACAAGGGCGTCCGCACCTTCGCCGAGGAAATAAAGCACGTCACGGAGGCGAACTTTTATTTCTTCGGCAATCTTAGCGATGCCGACATGAAGGCCAAGGGCGAAGCGATCGGCAAGTTGACCGGCAAGGCCGAAATCGTCCAGGCGCTGAAGGACTCGTTCACGCAGGCCCACGCCTACGTCGACGCCATCACTCCGGACAACGCCTTCGTGATGACGGAACACGGCACTCGCGCCGGGCAGGCCGCGTTCGGAATCGCGCATTTCATGGATCACTACGGCCAGATGGTCGAGTATCTGCGCATGAACGGCATTGTGCCTCCGGCCAGCCGTGGCGGCATGTAAATCGGGTCAAAGGATTGGCTTATCGGGACGGCTCTGCAGCGCATAAGCAAGCGCCAGAGCCGTCGCCACATGGCCGATCGACCTACTGCATTCCCTATGGAACGCTGACGACGAATACGCCTGACGGCGGACTCGATACGTCCGACGAATCCACGCTCTCAATGTAGTAATCGTACGTCATGCCGCTGCTGACGGTGGAGTCCGTATAGCTCGTCTGCGTATCGAGCGACGAATTCACCTGCTGGTAGCTCAAACTGCCGGCTACCGCCCGATAGATGTTGTATCCGGAGATCGCGACCCCGGAGCCGGTCGGCGCGTCCCAGCTCAGGGTGACTTGATATGTACTCGAAGAGCTCGTTCCCGTTCCGCTGAGTGTGACCGCGGTCGAGCTGCCGGTTGACGAATTGCTTGTAATGGTCAGCGTGCCCGAGTAGGTGGTGGCCGCGGTTGGATCGAATTGGATTTCTACTGTGGCTGTCTGGTTCGGGTTCAAGGTGATTGGGGCCGTGACTCCCGACATCGAGAAGCCGGCGCCGGCCAGTGAGACCGCGCTGACCGTAACGGCTACACCGCCCGTCGAGGTCAAAGTGACTGACTGGGTATCCGGAGAGTTCAGTGCCACATCGCCAAATCCTACCGATGAAGAGCTGACGCTCAGTATCGGCGTAGCCGCGTTCAACTGCAGGGCGAACGTCTTCGACACCCCGCTTCCGCTCGCCGTCAAAGTCACCGTCGCGGCCGAAGAGACCGCCGACACCGTCGCTGTGAACGCTGCGCTGGTGGCCTTGGCTGCGACCGTCACCGTGGATGGCACCGTAACCGCCGAGTTGTTGCTCGCCAGGTTCACCGTCGTCCCGCCGCTGGCCGCCGCCACATTCAGCGAAACCGTGCACGAATCGTTGCCCGCTCCGGTCATCGACGAACTGGTGCACGATACCGCGCTCGGCGTCGGTATTCCCGTACCGCTCAAATCCACGGTCGCCGTTCCGCCCGACGCGGCATTGCTCGAGATGGTCAAAGTCCCCGTTGCCGCGCCCGCCGCGGCCGGATCGAACTGCACCTGAAGCGTCGCCGTTTGAGTCGGATTCAATGTGACCGGGAATGTGACTCCCGACACGCTGAAGCCTGCGCCGGCCACCGTCGCCGAATTGATTTTGAGCGCGACTGTGCCGCCTGCGGTCAGCGTCACCGGCTGCGACGTGGCGGTATTGACGTTCACGTTGCCAAAGGGCACACTCGATGCGCTCACGCTCAAACTGGAAGTAGCCGCACCTAGCGAGAGAGCAAAGGTCTTGGAGACGC
>JBAUBR010000318.1:0-2711 GCA_049676965.1 Occallatibacter sp. | reverse complement strand
GTGTGAGAATCTCGTCGTTGCGTCCCGCATTCTCAAGCGCTCGGATCAACCAGTCGGCGATGCGCTCGTGATGGTATTTTTGGGAGAAGGGATCATCTTCCTTCACAGGCGACTTCGCGCGCTGAGCTATAACATCGGCGACTTCGGACCACGCAGATTCTTCGCCAGTCAGCTTCAAAACCACGTCGGCGGCATCGTTGACAATGCCATAGTCGTCCCGTAAATGCGCGTCAATGGCGAAAAGCAGTTTGCGCGCTGGTGTGAGCGTTGATGCAACCACGGCTTCAAAGATCACCGGCAGGCATTCGCCCACGGCTTCCGCGGTTTCGCCCTCATCGTTTGATTGGCCGATCTGTTCGTTGCCCAACGTCATGATTTCTGTTCCCAGGCGCACCACGGCGTCAGGATGCCCGAGTTCCAGCAACCGTTCCAGACGATGTTTCACGCGACTGTAGTCCGGCGTCTGTCCCTCACCCGTCCAACTGTTTCGCCAGCCGGCCTCGGAAGCGACGAGTCTGAGTTCTTTCCGCGTTTCGGTCACCAGGCGGTCAACATTACCCTCGCCCAATGCAATACGATCGCTGAACTCCTCTCGCAACTCAGGGAAGCGCTCAGTGAGTGACCAGACCAACGCCACTAGTTCCTCGCGGTTCTTGGCTTCGATATGCTTCCAGATTTGTTCGTCCGTTACGTTGCGCGTTTTCTTTTCGGAAACCGCCTGGTGCCGATGACGGTGAACATAGAATTCTTCATCGACTTCATCATCTTCGGAATCCATGTCGACGTCGAGATCGTCCACGCCATCCTCGTCTGCGTCGCCGGTCTCGTCGGCAAGGAGTTCCCATCGCTCATCGTCCTGGTTCGCCGCAGGAATTTCCGCGCCCTCGCCCAGTCTCTCAAGATATTCGGCCACTACTGCAACTGCATGTTTGCAGCCGCTGGCGCCCACCGGGCAGGTGCAGCGCGAATAGAGAGTACCGCCCTTTTTCGCCGACTGCTCACACCAGACTTTCACCGCGTAGCGTTCTCCGCCCGGGACGGTGGCCAACAGCCAGCCGTCTTCCGAGATCGCGAGGTCATGGACGCGCCCTTGCCTCTGGTAGGCTCTGCCTCGTTCAACCGAGCGTGAACCTGCCCATTCGGTCAGATCGTCCCAACTCAGGACATTCCAACCCTCATTTCGGGAGACCTTATGTTCCTTTCCCTTTGCCGCGCGTTGTTGCTTTGAACTCATGCATTTCATCCTGAGCTGATTGGGTGTTGGCCACTACGATGAAGCCGGTGATGATGGCAGGGAAGGATACGGTTCCCCGCGAAGGCTCTTATCGTCAGTTTTTCGATAATAAAAGGATGGCGGCATTTCGTTACATCATCAAGCCCGATTTCGATTCATCGATTGAACCTCGAAAGCGTGATCTGACGGCTGCGAGAGAGGTTCATATCGAACCCTCAACTGTACAGGGTGGGCGTCGTGTGCGTGGCGCGGTAGGTATCGGCAGGCTAAGCGATGCCCATTGAATGCGTGGGGCTGGACATATTTTATAAAGTCCTATATATTGGACCATATGTGGTTATAAGGCTTTATATATGGAGCCTTAAAAATGAGATCGAGTGTATCAGATGTCTTGCCCCCTGCCGTCAAGCGGTCGCTGATCAAATTCGGCAGCGATCTTGCGACCGCGCGGCGGAAACGTGGACTTACTGTCCTTGCCGTCGCCGAGCGCATGGGCGTCGCCAAGAATACCTATCTGCGCGCAGAGAAGGGCGACCCTCGGGTTGGCCTTGGCGTTTATGCGATGGCTCTTTTCGTCCTGGGCTTTGGCAGTCCCCTCGGCGCCCTGATTGACGTGAGCCGCGATGACACCGGCCTTTTGCTCGATGAAGAACGTCTACCCAAGCGCGTGCGCATGAAGAAGGCACGGGTACCGCGATCATGAAGCGGACCATTGACGTTGTGCTAGGCGAGGGGCTGCAGGTCGGCGCGCTGCGTTACGACCTGCAAGGGCGGCGCGAAAACACCGCTTTCGAGTATGACACGGGCTGGCTCGGCGACCCTGTTCATTTCTCTCTGGGGCCGACGCTTCCTCTCCAGGCGGGCCCACAGTTTCATCGCAAGTCGAAAGACGGTTCACTCTTCCATGCAGCGATTGCCGACACAGAGCCCGACGGGTGGGGAAGGCGCGTCATTATGCGTGATTACATCAAACGCAGACAAGAATTGCGCCGTGAAGGAAAAGAAGAGGCGCAACCGCTCAACGCGCTTGATTATCTGTTGGCCGTGGATGATGCCAGCCGTGTCGGCGCGCTTCGTTTTCGCGACGAAGACGGCGTGTTCCGGCGCGCGCAGGACGAAGGACGCAGGACCGCTCCGCCACTCGTCGAACTTGGGCATCTGCTTAGCGCGTCGCGTGCTGTCGAGGCGAACAAAGAGACGGCAGCGGATCTCGCGTATTTGCGCGGACGCGGGACGTCACTTGGTGGCATGCGCCCGAAATGCACGGTCATCGACGAAGACGGAGCACTCAGCATCGGCAAGTTCCCCAGCATCGCGGACGAGCGCGCCGTCACCAAGGGAGAAGTGCTAGCTCTCACGCTCGCCAAAAACGCCGGGATCAATGCAGCCGCGGCGCGTGTCGTCGAGAGCCAGGGATTGCCCGTTGCGCTGATCCGCCGCTTCGACCGGCGTGGCGACGGACAACGCCTGATGTACG
>JBAUBR010000317.1:0-3909 GCA_049676965.1 Occallatibacter sp. | reverse complement strand
CGCGCTTCCAGTTTCAGGATGGAGAGCCTCTGACCACAATTGGGCAGGTCATCCAGGCGTATCCGAGCCACGCCAATGGGTGGGACTTCGCTTACTTCTTTGCTACTCCCAACGCGAACATCGGAGGGCGGAAGCCTCTCGAACTACCGAAGTCTGATCCCGAACGTGTTCTCTCGCTTGCTCGCGCCGCGGCCAGTCCCGCCGATGCCTATTAAATGCCCGCCCGCGCCTGTCGCGGCAAATCCCGCTCTCGTCATCCAGATCGCGATCCTGAAGGCGGGCTCGGCATTGACGCGCTTCCATAGCAAATCGCGTGCGGGTAATATCTATAACCCGAACACCGGGAAACGCATCGAGATCGAGGAGGAAGGCGCACGATTCAATCCGTTTCCTGGCGCTCCGGCCGCCAATGTGCCGACGCTATACGCTGCCGACAACATCACTGCGGCGGTCGAATCATGTATAAAGGGTCCCAGAGCACTTCAGAGTGCTCGAATGATGAAACCAGATTGGGAAGTGCGGAAAGGTGCTGAGAAGTGAGCAGGGTCCGAGTTGAACCTATTTTGTGCCCGGATTGTGCCAAGATCTGAAAATGATGACAATCATGACAGATTTGCACTTCACAGATTCAATAAGTTACGTGGATTGAGGTACCGGAGTCCGACCGACTCCCGCCGCCTCCACCAACACTAAGCTGCTTATTTTCAGCAGCTTGGAAATTCAGACGGAAAAACTCAACCCAAACTGTACAGTCACTGTACAGTCGCGCTCCAGAGTTTGCCCCAATTTGGCGATTCGAGCAGAATTTCGCTGAAGTCGGGGTGCTCATGCTTTCCGTCTATGCCCGCCACCATCCAGACTGCAAAAACGCCGGCGACAAGACATGGCGCCGTTGTAGCTGCCCCAAGTGGATTTGGGGATCGCTCAACGGCAAGTTCATTCGCCAGAGCGCCAAGACCCCTCGCTGGGAGGAGGCCGAAGAGCTTCGACGGCAACTGAGCGAGGGATTGCTGCCGGCAAATCGTGCCGCCGCAAAACCGGATCCTGCCATCTTCGCGCCGGTTCCGCATCGCGAGGGCCCAAATTCCGAGCGGCCTCAAAAGCCAAGGGTCACCGTCGAGACGGGCGGCGAGGGCGCTATATCGGCCCCCGATGACAAGACTCTGAAGGTGTGGGGCTTGAAGACAGGGAAAAGTTCAACGTGACCATTGGAATCTCCGTTACGTTTGTTGAACTGTCATTCGATCTTGCATAAACAAATGCGGAACCGAATATTCGGGATCAGCAGTGCTTACAAGCCTTCTCCGAACCCACTCGCGCCGAAGGCGGTACATCGTTCGCCGGGTTCTGGTCGAAGAACCCATTCGGCTTCAACATAAATCCGATGTATGCGGTCGGCATCACCGGACAATCTTCCGGCCGTGGAAGGTGCGTGTGGCCGAATGTATACCAGAACACAACATCGGAGTTCTCGATGGGGCGATCACTCTTCGTCCACTTTTCCAGGCCATCACCGCCAGTGCTTTGGTTTGGATAGTCCCCTGCCGCGTATTTCTCCTCTTCGCGGTACGGCGTAACCCACACATGACGATTCACGAAGCCGGCCCGCTTGCGCCACCACGCATTCGGCGACGCAAAAGGAAATGCATTATCTCCAGGGAAGAACTTGTAACCCACAGGCTCACCCACCGCATTCTTTGCTGCGGGATTGACAAACCTCCACGTCCTTCCCGACTCGAGATTCAGATGAGCCATCGCCTGCTTCTCCGTCTTGAGGTCGGTCACCTTGGCATGGAACGCATTCTCAAACGGGTTCGCCTCGTCGATCTCATCTCCGACGACATCGATCTGTTGCACGGTGTTGTGCATCCCGTCGATGCCGACATCCAGCCGCACGTTGAAGAAGTGCTGATGGTTGGGCGCATAGAGCAGCGGCGCAACCATTCTGCCGTGAATCGGACTCTCGCCCTCGTGGACTGCGCCGAGCGACAATACCCCGGTAAGCTTGATCTCGAACTGAATGTTTCCATCCTGGTAAAAGTACCAGAAGAAGCCGTACTCATAGTTCTCCACCGTGGAAATGGAAGAGACGACCAGCCGCCGCGATCGTCGCACCTCCGGGGCATCGGGGAGCCGCCGGTCGGTATGCTTCCAGAGAATTCCGTAGTCTTCTTCGTGGATGCAGATGGCGTTCGGAATCGTCAACTCGCGCCCGCGGCTATCGCACAAATGCGCGTCGAGATATTCGATGTGACCCACGCAATCGCACCCCAGCGTGAGGCTGTTGGCGCACATGCCCATTCCGTATTCCCCCACATCGAATGCGTTCTTGCGAACCTGCGTCGGTCGAGGATCTCCGTATGGAACCACCATCTCGGTCAGCGAAGCGCGGTAAAGCACCGGACGCGCCCGCCCCCGGTCGGAGTAGCGCATATCGTGAATGGTCAGCCCCTCTCGGGCATTGAATCCGATCACGAATGCCCAGTTCTGCCAGCTGATCCTGCGGCCATGCAGCGAAAAGCTGGGTCCTTCGGGTTGCGTGATGAGCAACGGCTTGATGTCCGTTCGCTGGTTGGGCACCCTGTCAGCCGCATAGTTGGCCGGCTGCGGCGGCAGCGGCCACTTCCCATGCTCTTCCACGCGGATGACCTGCATCAGGTTCAGATCGACCACGGGACGAATCCCCTCGATGGGGCGCGCATAGCCATTGTCGGTCGGATCGCTGCGAAGAAAGCACAAGGGCCGGGTCAAGCGCCGGGTGCTATCCTCCTCCGCGCCGTAATTGCCGGCACTCCATATATCGACCATTACCAGGGATGTGTCCGATGTGCCGTAGTGCCTCTGCAAAGCGGCTTTGAACTCCTCGCTGGCCAGAACTGCCTGCTCACACTCCACCTGTTCGTCGATCGAAAGCGTAGGCTGAGCGCCCTCGGGGCCTGCTTCGGACTTCATGACCGTGCCCTTGCCGAGGTCGAGCGTGACACTCCGCGCCCTGTTCGCTGCATTGTCGAACAACACAGCAACCGCCTCGCGTCCCGGAACAGGACCCTCGGGCCATGCATAGACAGCGGCTTTCGCCGGCTCTCTCAGCATGATGCTGATGATCCTTGTCGTCGCTTTGAAGTCCGGAAACCCCTTCAGTAACCCGACCGCCTGCTGGACTTCAGCGGCGCTGAGCGGCTCAAGAGGATGAGTCTGCATTAACCCGACCGCCTGCTGGACTTCAGCGGCACTGGGTGTCTCGAGAGGATGAGTCTGCATGCTTCGGAGATCCTTTCTGTCGAAATTTCTGCGGCGGCCGCAGGTCGGTAATTTGAAGAGGTGTTCCGAACCGCGGTCAATAGAGCCAGGGTGCAACGGCGTCGCGCGCTGCAGACACCTTGGCGATCGGCGGATCGCATTGCCCTCCTGAATCTTCCACGATCTTCGGGTTCTCGCTCAAGTTGAGCAAGAAAACTGGAACGGCCCGGCCTACACGGCGATTCGTACCGTGGAGATCGTCAGTATAGCGCAGGGGTAAAGCCTCACTCCGTTCAGGCTGGATGGCATGTTGGAATCTGAGCCTCGTCAGCGAAACGACCAACGGCCTTGGCTCTTTTGCGGTTACCGTCGTACCAGAACAGTTCGTAGTTCGCGCATTGGGGAAGGTCAGCCATTCGCTTGGGCATCTTCCTCAGCCTGCATGGCCTGATCCTCCGACAATATTCTGCTCCCGATACGGTCATCACGATGGACCCGAACGAGCTGATGGAGTCCCTGCACAACCGGATGCCGCTGATCCTGGAAACGTTAGGTCCCTATCGGGACTGCCCCGTCGCAACAAGTGTGGCTTGTCGCAGGATCTTTTGCGGGGCAGTTTCGATAGGGTCGTTTGAAGTAAGTCGCTGGCGGGACTGACGCGGTGATCTA
>JBAUBR010000316.1:0-22195 GCA_049676965.1 Occallatibacter sp. | reverse complement strand
AAACGCAAACAGCAGCGCAGGTCAGAACAACTGCATAACTTCAGCAAGGGGACAATTCTATTGAGCGCAAGACGGGGACATTTCTAATGTGCTATGACATATGCGAATCTGGGCGTTGTTGGCAATCACGGCAACGTGTAATCTGTAACTTGCAGGAAGGAAAAGGCACGTGGAGGTTCGATCCCCACTAGCCGCCCCAAACATTATCTACATTAGATCCACGCAAATGGCTTGCCAAAGACATCGCCGACGATCTGCAGGGGCCAGAGGGATCATCGGTCACGCATGTCCTTGCTGGGACTGAACCGCGGCGCCACGATCGCGCTTGTCTCGGACAATCGTATTGAGTTTGTGGTTGGGCTCTTCGCGATTGTGCGCCTCGGCCAGCCTTAAGCCTGGTTTCGTTGCGTAGTACCTTTGCCGCCGCAGAATCATCTAATCGTGGGCACGGGGGTGAGTTGCGAATCCGGATCGCACCGAGAAGAACTTCAACGAGTTGTCGGAACGCGACATTCTTGCATTGGTCATTTCCCTGGAAGAAGAAGATGAGCGCATAAACGCCGACTATTTCGAAGCTCTGCGCCAGGATTTTCCCGCATTTGCCGCAGTGTTCGAAAGTATGCGCAAGGACGAGCCGGACCATCGCCGTCGTATCATCGAACTGTATCGGAGGAGGTTGACGAGCAGATGCCCTTATTCGCCGCCAAGAAGTAAATGGATTCTGCAAGAACCGGCAGTTGCCAGGGAAACCACGCAATAGGTACAGAGTCGAAGAGGGTCTCCATAATTCGCGGGAGCTGCTATGGTAAGTTGTTCAGCGACATCTAAGTAGGTTGGAGGAGACGATGCAGGTGAATTCACGGGCAGGACAGCCGGCTGTTCCCTCCGATCTGGTTGACGTGCCGAAGTTGATCGCTGCCTACTACGACAAGCGACCGGAGCCGCATGTTCCGGAGCAGCGCGTCATCTTTGGCACATCCGGGCACAGGGGTTCATCCTTCACGCAGTCGTTCAACGAGTGGCACATTCTGGCCATCACGCAAGCGATCTGCTTGTATCGCCGGCAATCTCAAATCGGCGGCCCGCTCTTTCTTGGCATCGACACGCATGCGTTATCGCGGCCTGCCATGGAATCGGCGCTGGAAGTTCTGGCCGCGAATGGCGTCGAAGTCATGCTCGCAGAGAGGGACGAGTACACACCGACGCCGGTCGTTTCCCATGCCATTCTCAAGTACAACCATGGTCGAACGTCCGGCTTGTCGGATGGCATCGTCATCACGCCGTCCCACAATCCTCCGCAGTATGGCGGCTTCAAGTACGACCCGCCCCATGGGGGGCCGGCCGAAGAAAGCGTCACGAGCTGGATCGAAACGAAGGCGAATGAATTTCTGATCGGCGGCCTCAATGGAGTACTGCGCATGTCCTTGGCGAAGGCTCGATCTTCTTCCACAACTCATGCCCACGACTACATGACTCCCTATATTCAGGATTTGCAGAACGTCGTCGATATGGAGACGATTGGAAAATCCCAGATAAGGTGTGGGGTCGATCCGCTGGGAGGAGCAGGCGTTCACTACTGGGGTCCGATCGCGGAGTTGTATGGCCTGAATCTCACCGTCGTCCGGGATACCGTCGATCCGACGTTCCGCTTTATGACCCTCGATTGGGACGGCGAGATTCGCATGGATCCGTCTTCGTCTTATGCCATGCAGCCGTTGATTGCGATGAAGGATAGATTCGATGTTGCATTCGCATGCGACACCGACCATGACCGGCATGGCATTGTTTCCAGGAGCGCGGGCCTGGTGCAGCCGAACCATTACCTTGCCGCGTGCATTCACTACCTGTTCACCAATCGCCCCGCGTGGCATCGCGATCTCGCGGTTGGCAAAACCGTTGTCAGCAGCAGCATCATCGATCGGGTAACTGCAAAGGTCGGCGCCAAGCTCTATGAAGTCCCGGTCGGGTTCAAGTATTATGTGCAAGGCCTGATGCAACAATTCCTGGGTTTTGCCGGGGAAGAAAGCGCCGGAGCCTCGTTTCTGCGGCGCGATGGAACGGTCTGGACCACGGACAAAGATGGGATCATTGCGGCTCTGCTGGCCGCCGAGATGACGGCCAAAGGTGGAGAGGACCCGGCACAGATATATTCCGCGCTTACCCGCGAGCTTGGCGATCCTGTTTATGACCGCTCTGAGGCGCCGGCCACTATAGAAGCAAAGTCCGCCCTCGCGAAACTTACCAGCGAGAACATTCACGTCTCTCTGCTCGCCGGCGAAAAGGTCCTGACCATCCTGACTTCCGCTCCCGGAGACGGCAACGCCATCGGCGGTATCAAAGTGGTCGCCGAGAATGGATGGTTTGCAGCGCGACCTTCGGGCACAGAGGCCATTTACAAGATCTACGCCGAGAGCTTTCGCGGAGACGAGCATCTGCGGCAGATTGAAGCCGAAGCGCAGGGGATCGTCGACGCAGCGATTGCGGCCTCAGCGTCACCTGCCTAGCCAATCATCGGGAGGACGCATTGAGCGATGCAATTGAAGTTAGCCCGTACTCGAACGCCGATGGAGCCAACGATCTCGCGGAATTGGCGCTCAACCTCAACTGGTCCTGGAACCATGCGGCCGATGAGTTATGGCGCCGGTTGGACGAGAACCTCTGGGAGACGACCCAAAACCCATGGGTGATTCTTCAGACCGTGTCAAAAGACAAGATCGATGCCGCTTTGGCCACTCCTGAATTTCGCCGGCTTTTGCAGGACTTGATTGGCAAGAGCCGTGCGTCCTATCAATCAGACTGCTGGTTCCAAAGCGAATATCCCCAAGCGCCACTCAGCCTGGCGGCCTACTTCAGCATGGAATTCATGTTGACCGAAGCGCTGCCCATTTACTCCGGCGGGCTCGGGAATGTCGCGGGGGACCAGATGAAGGCGGCAAGCGACCTCGGCATTCCGGTGGTCGGGGTCGGGCTTCTGTATGGCCAGGGATATTTTCGCCAGGACTTCGACTCCGAAGGCAGGCAACAGGCTCTGTTCCCAATCAACGATCCAGGCCAGTTGCCCATCCGGCCGCTGCGACAGCCCAATGGCGAATGGCTGCGGCTGCAGGTGCACATGCCCGGTGGCGCCATCTGGCTTCGTTGCTGGAAGACTTTGATTGGGCGAAACACGCTCTATCTCCTCGATGCCAATGACTTCGCAAACCCCGCTGCCCACCGCTGCATTACCAGCGAGCTTTACGGCGGCGATGCGGAGATGCGTCTCAGGCAGGAGATCGTGCTCGGGATTGGAGGATGGCGACTGTTGCGGGCTTTGAAGCTGCAGCCCGAGGTCTGTCATCTCAACGAGGGTCATGCGGCATTTGCGGTTCTGGAGCGAGCCCGCTCTTACATGGCAGATCATGGCAAGTCGTTCGATGTCGCGTTGACCGCCACAAGGGCCGGCAACATCTTTACCACGCACACTGCCGTCAGCGCCGGCTTCGACCGCTTCGCTCCGGATCTTATGGGGAGGTATTTCGAACGCTATGCGGAGCAAGAACTTTCTATTCGATGGGAGGATTTCCTCGCACTCGGCAGGCAAGGACCGGGCAACGCATCGGAGCCATTCAACATGGCCTATCTTGCGATGCGTGGCAGCGGTCGCGTCAACGCCGTGAGCAAGCTGCACGGAAAGGTCAGCCGGCAAATATTCCAACAGCTCTTTCCGCGTTGGCCGCAGGACGAAGTCCCGATCAGTTCTGTCACCAATGGCGTTCACGTGCCCACGTGGGATTCCACGCAGGCGGACACCGTCTGGACCGCGGTTTGCGGCAGGGACAGGTGGCGCGGATCGGGACGGCTCGAGAGTGAGATACGCAAGCTTACCGACGGCCAGTTATGGCAGATGCGTGTTGCGGGACGTAAGAAGTTAGTCGAATACGTACGCAAGCGGTATGCCGTTCAACTCGCCGGCGAGGGAAGAGATGCTTCTCCGGCAGCCAGGGTGCTCGACGAGAGTGTATTCACCATCGGGTTCGCTCGCCGCTTCGCTACTTACAAGAGGCCTAATCTTCTTCTCCACGACGCGGAACGCCTGGTTCGCCTTCTTACCCATCCCGAGCGCCCGATGCAATTGATTCTGGCCGGAAAAGCTCACCCGCAGGACCTGCCCGGGCAAGCGCTTGTGAAGCAGTGGAACGACTTCATCCGGCGTCCTGAAGTTCAGGGCCATCTGGTCTTTCTCAGCGATTACGACATGCTGCTTACCCAGGAACTCGTGGCAGGTGTCGACCTGTGGTTGAATACTCCCCGGCGCCCGTGGGAGGCTTGTGGAACCAGCGGAATGAAAGTGCTTGTAAATGGCGGTCTGAACTTCTCCGAACGAGATGGATGGTGGGCTGAGGCTTTCTCGCCTGAGATAGGTTGGGCGATTGGGGACGGACAAGAACACGGAGAAGATCCCGACTGGGATGCTCAAGAGGCCCAATCCGTCTACGAACAGCTTGAGGATGAAGTTATACCGTTGTTCTACGAACGGGATGGAGAAGGCACGCCTTCCCAGTGGTTGCAGCGCGTTCGTGAGAGCATGGCGCGCCTGACCCCTGAATTCTCCGCCAGCCGTGCAATTCGTGAATATACGGAGAATTACTACCTCGAAGCCGCGGCGAACTATACCGAGAGGGCCGCCGGAGATAGCTCGATTGCAACTAGCCTCGTCTCCTGGAAGCGCGATATCGCGCAGCATTGGGAATCCGTGCACTTTGGCGCAGTGAACGTGGAAACAAAGGACGGACAACATCGATTCCGTGTGCAGGTATTTGCTGGCGGACTCGCCTCGGATCAATTCAGAGTTGAACTCTATGCAGACCCTCCGGACGGAGGCGGTCGAGAAGTGGTGACGATGACGGAAACTGTCCCCGGCTCTGGCACGGTTGCAGCGCACGACTATTTCGCTCAAGTTTCTTCGGCTCGCGACGCAAGCGATTACACACCACGCGTTCGCCCGTTTCATCCCAATGCGTTGACTCCATTAGAGGCCGGGCAGATCGCATGGCAACGATAACTTGTGCAGACTTTGCCACCGGTGAGAGCGATGCTTTCCAGGGGAATTAGTCAGCTCGAACAGAGCTGCTTTTCGGTCACGGCATAGGCCACATCGTCGCCAGTGTTTCCGCGCAACGCCGCCAGATGAATCATGCGCAGCGTTGCTCTGAAGTGTGCAAATGGTGAAAGGAATTAAGGCCTTGCTGGCAACTGCGGCTGCGTATAGTCTGTAACCTGCAGGGGAAAAAGGGCGCGTGGAAGTTCGATCCCCACTGGCCGCACAGGCTTGCTGGATCCGCGGGCTGCCCGGCCCCATTTCCCATGAGCTGCCATCCTCAGTGACTCGCAACATCGCAGCAGAAGAAACGACCGACGACCTGATGCAAAGCTCGGCCGAGTGGCTTTCTCCGTTTATACCCAGGCGCCGTTTGACCAACGGCCATTTGCAAACGGTCGTGGGAAATTTTCTTCCCCGTCCTGTTTTTCGCGCCCCTTGCATTTCCGAAACCGTCGAAGTCGACCCGGCTGACTCGAGCCGCGTGCTGTGCCATTGTCATTGGCAGCCTGAAGCGGTCCGCGCCGGGCGGCTCGCGCTGGTGCTGGTGCATGGGCTGGAGGGTTCGTCGAACTCGCGCTACATCCAGGGCCTGGCGGCGCGGGCATGGGCTGCCGGATGCAACGTGGTGCGCATGAACATGCGCAACTGCGGCGACAGCGACGGGCTTACGCCCACGCTCTACCATTCCGGCCTTTCCGGCGATGTGGGCGCGGTGGTTGTCCATTATGCCCGCCAGTTCGGTCTGGAGCGCGTGGCGCTGGTGGGCTACTCGATGGGCGGCAACCTGGTGCTCAAACTGGCCGGTGAGTGGGGAAGCCGCCCGCCGCTTTGCGCAGTGGCCGCGGTGTGCCCGGCCATCGATCTCGCCGCCGGCTCAGACGCATTGCACGAGCCGGTCAATCGTGTGTACGAATGGCATTTTCTGCGCGGGCTCATGCGCCGCTTTCGACGCAAGGCGGCTTTGTTCCCTGCCGTCTACTCGACTGCCGGCGTGGGCCGCATTGGCTCCCTTCGCCAATTCGACGACCGCATCGTGGCTCGCTACTGCGGCTTTCGCGATGCCGACGATTACTACTACCGGGCCGCCAGCGCCCGCGTCGTCGATCGCATCTCCGTGCCTACGCTCATCCTGAGCGCCCTCGACGATCCCTTCATTCGCCTTACTCCCGAGACCCGCGCCGCCATTGTCGCCAATGCGCATATCGCGCTGGTCGAGACGCCGAACGGCGGCCACTGTGCCTATCTCTCCCGCGATCCGGGCGATGAGATTCACTGGGCGGAGGCGACCGTGGTTCGTTTTCTGCTGGCCAAGTCCGCCAGCGAGCGGGCCGGCGGATTGGACCTCCGCTGAGAACCTCGCCGCCCACCCCCGCGACCCCCTCCCAACACTTTTGACGCTACAATGAGACAGGTGCGGGCGAGTAGCTCAACTGGATAGAGCACCGGCCTTCTAAGCCGGGGGTTGTGGGTTCGATTCCCGCCTCGCCTACCATTTTAGAATCAATAACTTACTAGAATTCCGTCCTGCGCGAAATAGTACAAGCCGGGGGTATTTCAATGCAAGGATTTTCGGGTCCTTTTTTACGGGAACAGTGCAAGCGCAGTTCGCGCGGAGATGGCTGACAGTATGGAAATTGCCGACGCCTCGGCGGGGCACCCGGACGAATTGCTCTATCACTATACGAGTGTCGAATCGTTTGTGAACATCATCAACGGTGGCGAGATGTGGGCCAGCCACATTCGCTACCTGAACGACACATCTGAGCAGCGCTTGCTATGGGACCATGTTAAGGCGCGAATTAAGACCAGGCTCGATGTTGCTGAGGTCGGCGATCGTGAACGCCTCCGGCTGTTCCAATCGCTCGCTAGTTCTCCCCTCGAACTAGACGCCTATGTGCTTTGTTTTTCAAAAGACGGCGGGGATCGCCTGAGCCAATGGCGCGGCTACGGAGGGAGCGCCGGTGTTGCAATAGGGTTCGACGGTGAGGAACTGAAGAAGAAATGTACAGCCTTTACAACCGCTCGGTCTCGCAATCAGCCAACCAAAATGGGTTTTACGCTTCTCCGTTCTGTTCTCTATGTAGAACCATCTGGCGATGAACGCTCCAAACAGATCATCGACAGTCTCTTGGACGATCCAGAAGCGACAGAACGCGGAGATTGGCTGACTGACAAAGGAGTATTCAGACGCAGGGTTTCATTGCAAGCATCGAATTTGAAGCACAAGGCTTTTTACGATGAGCAGGAATGGAGAATCAGCATATTTCAATTACCAGAGGACTTCATTCAATTCAGGACGCGCAAGTCAATGATGATTCCATACGTGCCGTTCAACTTGGGGCGAGGAGGACCAGAGTGGCCGCTGATAGCGCGTGTCATTGTTGGGCCGAACCCACATCAGACAGAGACCATTTCAGCGATTAAGAAGATGCTAGATGATCGGGTCGCAGTTGTAGGTAGTTCTATTCCGTACCGCGATTGGTGAATGTCTCTATATTCGTTTGCCGCGTCATTTCGCTGTCAAACTACCGATGACCAGCCCATACACGGCGCGTATGCGGATACTCCGATATCGCCGCTTGTGCAGAGACTCGGGGCGCGCTAAGTCACTTAACTCTTCTTTTTGACAGTGCGAAGTTCCATGAGGGTTGACCTGCCAAGATCGGTTGGTGACCAGAAAAGCGCCTGT
Organism: Occallatibacter sp.; assembly: GCA_049676965.1. Lineage (GTDB taxonomy): Bacteria > Acidobacteriota > Terriglobia > Terriglobales > Acidobacteriaceae > Telmatobacter. Next base: position 14,426 of record JBAUBR010000316.1, on the reverse strand, counting down.
CCCCCATTTACAGTTTCAGCCATTTCCACACTTGCTAAATGAAGCGCCATCAATTGCAGCTTCACAGTTTGAAAGTCTTGGCCTCTAACATTCCAGTTCTGATAAGTCTTGAGCTTCTTCGACTTGAATAGGTCGAGAACCGCTGAGTTGAAGTAGGCTCGCATTTGTGTATCGTTAGGACACTCAAGCATGTACGGGCCTAATGCAGCAAAAATCTCTCCCCAGGAAACCGTAATGTGCCACTCATGCGGCTGGCTATGTACATCGAACTTATGTGTCCCGGAGATTTCAAATAGATCATCTAACCCTGCAAGCTCTGGCAAGGCTGGAGCCAATTCCTTTAAGCGCCTTTCGATCTCGTCATTTCGCTTCCTGAGTTTATTCAGGTCGGAAAGGGCTTCCGAGGTGGCCACTTTATCAGCTCTAACCCATCCGACCGCGGGATGAGTCTTGATCGTTTTCGAGAGGCTCAAAGCGACAAGTCCGGGCAGATCTTTTGCGTCTTGCCACATCTTGACCATCTTTCCTGTCTTCACCTTCTCGCGGAACACATCCAGCCTGGCTCGCAATCCTGCATCAAGCTCAGACTTTTCAAGTGGTATTTTCCCCGGATTCTCGTGAACAAATGCGAGAACGTGTATCTTCTTTTCTCGCGCGTAGTCGTACTCCTTCTCTGTATAGCTCAGCCCTTCTGAAGTAGTTGATCCGTAGCGCCCACCAATGATGAGGATGTAGTAGTCACAGTCGTCGATAATCTTTTTGATAAAAGAGAATTGCTCCTCGTCGGCCGCGGGGAACAATTCCATCCCAGCCGGTATGCAATCCATCTCCATAAGAGTCTGAATCACGGCGCGTCGCTCGTCCTTGAGGTCCGCGTACGTAGAACTGACGAAGACTTGGTATCGCTTGTCCACACTTGCTCCAAAGATCAAGGCTTCTTTGTGACCGGTTGTCGGCTCTACAGTGGGCGCATCGCCGCGGTAACTTGACGGTGGTTCGACACTCAGTCCCCTGTTATCCCTCGAGCAATTCACCTTTGGTCGTGATATGAACCGGGGTGCCGTCGAAGCGGCGGAATGAGAAGCCGTTGTAAGTCTCGCTATAAGTCCGCGCCAGGTCTTGAAGAACCGCGATTCCCACTTCTTCGCCCAGGTGAAGGCCGGACATGTCGTCGGATCGATAATGAATCCCCGACCAGTTTCTCGCCATGGCAATATTGGACGCCAGTTTGTTGATCTCGTCGTCGACGGTTGGCGCGTACCCCGCGCATTCATGCAAAGTCAACCCATCGGCGCTGGGCTCAACCAAGCCGGGGAAGAGCATGGTGCCGTCAAAGCAGGCTTTTAGGATGACGCAGCAAGCTCCGGCGATGGCGGCGTGCCCGGCGGGATAGGAAGGATGCGTTGGACAGCCCTCGGGATAAGCCTGCGGTAGAAGATAACTGCCGGTTTGTGCAAATACCGCGTCCACCGCTTCGGACTTGAGAATGGATTCGTGAACCGGATAAGTCCTCAAGCCAATTCGCGTTTGATGAATCAAGCCCCCAACTTCTTCGGGTCGAGTGCGGCGATGGACCATCCATTTCTGGCAGTAAGCGGCTTTCAGAGCCGGAGTAACAACTCTTCCGATCCAGTCGACCGCCTCCGCCGGCCCAAAGGTTGCAAAGCCCTCTTCAACCGTGGAGTATCGATAGGGGTTATTGCCGCTCTTGAATTGGTTGCAATTGAGAATGGTTTGCGAGCTGCTGTTAATGAGAATCAGCGCGGCCGTCAAATAGGCCTGATTGGGAAAATCGTAATGAACGTATTCGGCGAGGTCGCGGCCATTGCGAATGTAGCGCGGCGTTGGATCGTATTGCAGGATCCGCCATGGCGGAAACCCTTGCTGAATTTGTGCCCACTCGCTCAGATCGGTCATGAAATCGCTGCCCTTGGGAGGAACCGTCAGCCGTTGATCGATGCGAAACGCGCCGAAAGGTATGGATTTGAGAAGAAATTGAGAGACGTATGGGCCATTCGAGTCGTTGTGAGTAAAGCCCCGAAAGGCGGTGGATGGCTCCTGGCCAAGATGCTTTGCCGCACGTTGCACGATAGGAGACGATGCATACTCCGCGAAGGGAACATCGCGGCAAAGGGCCTGCCAATATAACTCCGACACGTCTGCCGCGGCATCTTGCGTTGCTATCGAAGGCGCAGGCGGGAGATCGAACGATTGCGGGTCGCCGCCCTCCATGTGAAAAGCAAATCCACATTGGGGGTCGTTGAGCCGGCGCCCTCCGGCGCGGGGAATCCGCTCAAAATCCTCGAATTTTCCGGACTTGATCGCTTCGAGGAGTGCATTGTAGGCCTTCGGTTCAACCTCGCCGAATCGATTTTGCGGAAGACCCTTGGTGTAACACCCGATCCTGTCAGGTAAGTTGTCTTCGTCTTCATTCGATTTCATCGACGCGATCGGTCGGGCGCTTTGAGCGGCTGCCGCAAGGCTCCTGATCTCAAATGCGGCCTGGAGGCGCGGATTCTTTGTTTCCGCTCCGACAGGTTCAGTCGCGAGCTTGGGTAAGGGTAAAGCGGCCAGCGCGCCAGCGAAGAACTTCCGCCGTGTCAGCATATTCAACATGGGTAGAGGCGCCCCCGAATCATAAGTCCGGCCTGCCCGCCGAACGATACCGGAAGAATACGACGTTTGCAGCCCTGATCCAGTGCCTGATTCTTGCTTTCCCTGACAATATATGTCAAGCGCCCTGCGGGTTCTCCAAGCGTTCGTTTCCTCGTTTCCGTCGCGAAGCGAGAGCGGCTCATGCCTTCCAGGTTTGAAGAGCGACTCGTCGCGTTTCCGGTCTGGCGTGCCGATGCCAAACGGCCCCTGTGAATTTTCGGTCGAGCTGCTCGTGGCCGGGGCGCGAAAAAACGTGGTTCTCCGGCGGTTTCGCCGCAATTCCCTAGCTCGTTGAAGATAAAGGCCGTTTGCCTCTCAAGAGGCGGGCGGCGGGCGAGCCGGGCAACGCCGCGGGATGCCGGCGATCGGCGCTTTCAGCCGCCGAAAATAGGGCTTGACATGCATTTGCGTAGTGTGGCAACCTCCGTCAGAATCATTCCCCGAATTTCTCTCCGGTACGGGACCGAAATCGCTGTGTTTCTCCTGGGCTCTTTATTCGCGATGCCACCTGCGATGGCGGGAGCTATTGCGCTGCGTCAGTTTTTCCGCGGATGAATTCCGCCAATTCCCCGTTGGCGACGTCGATTTGCGGGTATTCAATCAACATTTGCCTCCTTATGGGTTGCATTCTAGGATCCATAGACACCTGCAAGGTGCACGAACTGCAATCGTAGTTTTCCCCGTTCGGTTTTGCTCCTCGAGTTGTGCGCTGTAAATACCTCGGTCAATTACAAATCGTGCTTGTTGTCTAATTATGCTAGCGAAAAAGTGTATCGATAGCGTCCCGTGGCAGCGCATACGCTCTTTGTGTGCCCAGTTCATGGCGTGTCTCCTGGTCGGCTCCCAGGTGGTATACCCGGTTGCGGCCGAAGCAGTTCCTGAGGCCCCGCAAAGAATCAATACTTCGTCAACGGACACCGCCGCTCCAGGAAAGCTGCCGCTAACTTTGGGCGATCCATCGGATTTGGCCAGACCGGGATTAAGCCATTTGGCGTCCAGTCCGGATCCTGCCGCGAATGACGGGGTCGATTTTCCGCGCACTGTATCGATAGGCGGGTTAAGCAATAAGTCTCATCGGGTTGCGGGGTTGTACGGAGGCTATCTGGCCGCTAACGGCCAACCGCCGCTCTTCGCGAGCCAGGAGGATGACAACGCATCGACCAAGAATGGCGTCCTATTTAGTCCTGCGGATGCCAGCTTCGGCGATGTGGGAGTTGGAATCACAAGCAGCTCGATCAAGGTTACAGCCCATAACTACGCAAGCTCGGCCGCTAAGTATATAAATTCGTCCGGCCTGAAGGAATTCAAATTCACGGGCGAAACCTGCCCTTTGCCGGGCAACGGAAAAACGCTGGCGCCGGGCGCCTCCTGCACATTCGAAGTTGTATTCGCACCCACGGCAATCGCGGCGGCAAACGGCGCCATCATCCTCGGCGTGGGTTCGCAGCGATACACATTTCAACTGCACGGCACCGGCGTTGCCGCGAAGGTTGATTTCAGCCCTGCCGAAGCGAACTTTGGCGACGCCGGGGCTAAAACCACAACCAGCCCCATCAAGGTGACTGCCAACAATTACTCGAGCTCGCCGGTCAAGTATCTAAGCTCGTCGGGCCTGAAAGACTTCAGGATTCAGGGTGGAACCTGCCCGCTGCCGGGGAACGGGAAGACCTTGCAGCCTCGCGGATCATGCACGTTTGAAATCGCGTTTGCGCCTCCGGCAGACGGATCGGCAAGCGGCGAATTAACATTCAGCGACGGCAAGTCGAAGACGGCCACGTTTCATCTCAGCGGCATCGGCGTCGCCGCAAAAGTGACATTTACTCCCGCCGAGGCTGCTTTTGGCGACGTCAACGTCGGCGCCACGAGCCATCCCATCACAGTCGACATCCACAATTACACCGCCTCGCCGGTTAACTTAACCTCCACGATCCCAAAAGAATTCAAGTTTACTGATGGAACCTGCAAGTTTCCTGGAAAGGCATTAGGACAAGATGAATCGTGTACGTTTACGGCAGCCTTCGCGCCAACGGCCGCGGGAGCCGTAACCGGAGATATCAAGTTCAGCGATGGCAAAGCAAGCGACTCATATCCGCTAAGTGGCACAGGTACTTCCGTCGCGCCCAAGGCGAATGCGGGCGGGCCGTACAAGGGCACGGAAGCCCAGGCTGTTACGTTCAACGGTTCGGGCTCGACGGCTCCCTCAGGCGAGAAGCTGACCGCTTACGCGTGGACCTTCGGCGACGGCGCAACGGGAACCGGGGCTAGCACGACTCATAGCTATGCGAAGACAGGCACCTACACCGTAAAGCTGACGGTAACCGATACCAGCGATGGGACGAACTCGGCTGCGACCACCGCTACCATCAGTAGTGGACAGGCCGGGCCGCCCTCCATCAGCGGTTTCTCGCCGACTTCGGGACCGGTGGGCACCGTCATCAACGTGACTGGCGCGAATCTGTCCGCGGCGGGTGTTTCGGCTCCTCAAGTCTCGCTGAAGCAACAGGGCTCGGGATTGCTTTCGGCGCCCATCAGCAATTACAGCACCGGCACCCTTGCGTTTGTGATCCCCCCCGGCGCCACTACCGGCCCCATCGAAATCACCGTCGGAACGCAGACTGCAACCTCTTCCGGCACTTTGACGGTTACAACTTCGTCGAATTACACGCTGGGAGTCTCGCCGTCCACCGTGAAGTTGATTCAAGGTCAATCGACTGCGATCGCAGTCTCGCTGAATAGCTCCAATGGATTTAGCGGGCTGGCTGCGTTGAGCGTGACAGGCCTTCCGAGCGGAGTTACAGCGAGCTTCAGTCCGGCCACGATCAGCGCAGGCCAAGTCTCGACATTGACGCTCACGGCGCCGACCAGCCAGGCTACGAGTACCTCTACTTTGACCGTGTCTGCGGCGGCTACGATCAATGGGCAGTCGGTGACTCAATCCGGAACCACATCTGTTCAGGTTACGGCGATCACGACAACCTTCCTTGGCCGGACCGTGGTCGACGATGTAGCCCAGGAACCGATCACTGGCGTCACGGTTTCGTTCCTTGGGCAGGACGGATCGGGGAGAACGACAGGATGTTCCGGGACCACCGTTTCCGATGGCGGAGGCAACTTCGCACTCAGCAATTTACCCACGGCATGCACCGGTCCGCAACTTATCTCCTACAACGGATCGACTGCAACGTCGCCGGCGGGTAAGTATGCCGGGGTCAACCTGACTTACACGCTGACGGCAAATCAGGTAACGGCTTCGCCGGTGTTGGTGCATCTGCCCAGGATCGACAACGCGGAGACAGTCGAAGTCCAGCAAAACGCCGCGAACAATCAGGTCTTCTACTTCAGCTCGATTCCCGGCGTGCAGGTCACGGTCTACGCGGGAACTACGTTTTCATTGGACGACGGCAGCCAGCCGAATCCGTTTCCGCTGGTAGCGATTTCCATCCCGCTCGATCGCCTTCCCGACAAGATACCCACGACCGGAATGTTGATGCCTTTTATCGTGGCGTTCCAACCGGCGAACGCGACGGCAAGCCTGCCTGTTGCGGTTGACTTCCCTAACTCCTTAGGCATCGGCCCCGGCACCAGCGTAACGTTTGTTACCCTCGATCCGACGCGCGGCACCATGGTGCCCTATGGCACGGGCACCGTTTCGGCCGACGGTACGGAATTCGTCGCCAATGCCGACCCGAACCATCCCGGGCATCTCTACGGTTTGGTGCACTTCGACTGGCACGGACCGGCACCCGGACCTCCGCCCGACGTGAATCCAAGCCCTGATGGCTGTGGCGGCTCGGGCGGTTCCGGCGGGGGCTCCGGCGGTTCCGAAGGAGGTTCGAGCGGCGGACCGAGCCCGCCTTCCTGCTATGTCGCTGGACCCGTTGACGTCTCATCGGGCATCGTCAGCTACACGGCCACCGACCTTCAGATCAGAGGCGGCCGAGGCTCGATCGGGATCAATCGCTATTATCGGACGCTGGCCAGTTATGTGGGTCCGTTCGGCGTCGGGACTTCGATGAGCTATAGCTACTCGTTGAATACCCTAAGTTACATCGATGGCGGAGCAACTATTACGTTGGCCACGCCCGACGGCAATCAGTTCACGATGTCGCAGGCGCCCGATGGCACCTTTGTCAACGCAGCGATACCTTCCCTGCGCGGCGCGGTGTTGACCGCCAATGGCTCTGCCGGGCCCTACACGTTGCGCTGGGTCGATGGAACCTTGTACACCTTCACGGTCAACACCGCGCTGGGTTCCAGAGGTGCATTTTTAACGTCAATCACCGATCTGAACGGCAACGTAACGACATTTACACTCAATCCCACCAATCCACAGCAGGTATTGGCGATCACCGATCCGGTTGGGCGCAGTTTGACCCTCACATACGATAGCAGCAACCGCGTCATCAAGGTTTCCGACCCGATCGGCCGCTCGGTTCAATACGCCTACAATGCCCAGGGCACGCTATCCACATTTACCGACGTGAATAGCGGAGTAACCAGTTATACATATGACTCGGCTAACAACCTCGCATCCATCACCGACCCTCGCGGCGTTGTAACCGAGCAGAACACGTATAACGAAAGCTTTGACGGCCGGATTACCCAGCAGGTTCAGGCCGACGGGGGGATCTTCCAGTTCGCGTACACGCTACTGAATCCAACCGTCGCGACAAGCCCGGTGCTCCAAACCGTGGTGACCGACCCGTTGGGGGATCAAACCACTTATCGTTTCAATCCTCAGGGCTTTCTGATCAGCGCAACGGATGCCTCCGGCCAGACCCGCACGCTGACTCGCGATCCCACCCACAACAATCTGGTGACTTCATATACCGGCTCCGGCTCATGCCCCGTCTGCGGCAACCCGGCGGCGGGAAGCATAAGCTACACGTTCGACTCGCTCGGCAATGTATTGACAAGCACGGACGGCGTCGGGAATACCACGACTTATACGTACGATCCGAGATTCAACAAGGTGACCTCGGCGAAGGATCCGCTTGGCAACGTGACGCAGTTCGTATATGACGGGAGCGGAAATCTTGTCTCTATTATCGACGCCAACGGACATTCGACGCAGGCAGCCTACAATTCATTTGGCCTGCCTGTTCAGATTACCGACCCCACCGGAGCCATCTCGACGCTCTCGTACGATGCCTTCGGCAACCTGAGCTCGATTACCAACGCCCTTGGCAGAAGTTCCAGTTTTGTTTACGACGCCATATCGCGTCTGACTCAGTTTGTCGATCCGCTTGGGAGAACTTCCGCATCTTCGTACGACCCGTTTGGCCGCATCGTTTCAACAACCGATCCTTTAGGCAACACAACCAGCTTTACTTACGACCCGATTGGCTCGCTGCTTACGGTAAAGGATGCCAAGGGAAGCGTTACCGGCTTTACCTATAACAGCATGAGCCGGATTACCGCGCGCACGAATGCCTTGGGCAAGACACAGAGTTACGCTTACGATCTGGATTCGAACTTGACCCAGTTTACGGATCGTCGCGGCCAGGTGAGCAAATTCACCTACGATATGCTCAATCGGCTGCTCTCGGCAACGTACCAAGACTCGACGGTGATAATGGCGTACGACGCGGCGGGGCGGCTATTGACCGCCACCGATTCCGCTTCCGGTACTTTCGAATTCACCTACGATGCGGATGGCAATCTCATATCCCAAAGCGAACCCAATGGTACGGTCGACTACACGCGCGATGCGTCGGGCCGGATCACGACTGAGCAGGTCGTGGGCCTCGGCGAGGAGACGTATAAGTTCGATCCGGTCGGCAACCTGTTGGGGGCATCCAGTTCCTCCGCCGGCATCACCTATGCCTACGACGCTAGAAATTTTCCAACAGCGTTGACGCGAACCAATGGCGTGACCAGCAGCTTTACCTTCGACGCTCTCGGGCAGCTGCTGAGCATCATTCATGCCAAGGGCGCCACCGCCCTGAATACTCAGAGCTACGCCTATGCCGCCGACGGCACCCGGAGCACGGTTTCGAACGACATCAGCCAGTCTTTGACGACACAATCTTCAACAAGCACGGTTGAGAGCGCCAATGAATTGCTGACCAGCGGCGGCACGACTTATACATATGACGCCAATGGAAACCGGCTCACCGAAACCAATGGAAGCACGGTTCTTAACTACGCGTGGGATTCACGGAACCGGCTCACTTCAATCACGGACAACGGCGGTAACAAGACCTCTCTCCACTACGATCTGAGCCGGAACCTCATTGAAGTTGACCGGAGCGGACCGCAGGCTAACTCAACTCAGAAATTCGTCGTCGACAGCGGGAAGAATGTCGTTTCGCTCACCGATGCGTCGGGACTGCCTGTTGCGGTTTTGACGGGACAAGCCATCGATTCGCATTATGCTTCGATCGACTCATCGGGCAACGTGCTCTTCGGATTGTTCGATATTCTGGGCAGTAACGTCGCGGTCGCGGATGCCGCGGGAAATTTGTCGTCCCAGCTCTACTACGAGCCTTATGGTCAGACGAGCGGGACCCCGGCGTCGAATTTCCCGTTCGCCTATACGGGCCGGATCGGAATACTCGGCAATATCTATTATAGCCGCAATCGCTATTACGACGCGGGAGTCGGCCGATTCCTCAGCGAGGACCCGATCGACATTGCCGGCGGGATCAATCTTTACGCATATGCATTCGGCAATCCCATTTCCAATACCGATCCGACGGGCAACTATTCGGTCGCCGACGGCATTCTGGATTTCTTCACCGGCGGCGTTTCGGCCGATCTCGATTGCGGCGAGACCACCGGACAGGCGCTGAGGGACGCGGGCATTGGAACGGCTCTTAATGCGCTCGGCAGCTTCATCGGCGACTCGGCGATCGGCCGGATCGCCGCCAACGCTGCCATCGCCGCATTTCTCCCCGAGGAGGCGAGCGTTGTCGCGGTCTTTGTTGTCGGGGAGATTACGAAGGTTGCCATTGGAGCGGCATTTTCGGCCATCGGCGATGCTGTGACCCAAAGCTTGAGTAACGATCCCTATGATCCGTACCAGACAGCGGCAGCTTTTGGAAGCAGTTTCGTCAGCGGATTTACCGAATCCAGCCTTGCCAAGTTTGCGCTGGGCACCGCATACGCCGCGGGAAAACGGTTGGGTAAGAGTGGGATTTCCTGCCCCTGCGGCAAAGAATGAAGAAGGATGTTGTAACAGCAAAGGGAGCGAGTTGTTGTAGCACGGCGGCGAAGTAGGAACGGCGGCATGGCGCGGATCGGCGAAGAACATCTCGGAGCTCGAGTGCCTGAAGCGGTTTGAGACGCGGAGTTATGGCTCAAAACATGAGACGAATACGGATCGCGTTGTTGATCGCCGCCGGGTTGGGTTGCGCCGCGCTTTCGTATTCCCAATCGAATCCCACATTCCGCCATTTTTATGATGATTCCGGCAGGCTCATTCGTTCAATCGATTCCGCCGGAAATGAGGTCGACTTTAGCTACGATGCCGCAGGGAATATAGTTCAGGTCTCGAGGATGCAGGCAGCCGGTTCCGGCGTGCTCGCCATTTTGAACTTTACGCCGCAATCCGGGGCGATCGGAACTTCGGTCACCATTCAAGGCCAGAACTTCAGCGCCACGCCTTCATCCAATGCCGTGTCGTTCAATGGCACCGCGGCTACGGTGACTTCCGCAACTGCTTCCAGTCTTGTCGTAACCGTGCCGTCCGGCGCTGCTACCGGGCCTATTTCAGTTACCGTAAACGGCAAAACGGCGACCTCCACCGCTAACTTCACAGTAATCTCGGTCCCCGCCATCCTTTCGGTGTCGCCAAAATATTTGGTAAGTAGTTCGTCGTCAATTACCGTTCCCAGCTATCAAGTTACGGGCGCCAATCTCGCCAACGCCACCTTTAGCTTTGCGCCCGCGTTTACGCCGCCACAAATCGTCGTCAACTCTGCCACCATCAATTCCGGTGGAACTTCAGCAACTCTCAATATTACTGTTGCAGCAAACACCCTGGGCAGCTTTACTCTGATTGCCACCAACGCCGCCGGAGGTTCGAGTCCGATTTCAACGTCGGGCAATACGCTGCAGATCATCGATCCCAACGGCGACGCCGATGGCGATGGCCTGACAAACGCGCTGGAGATTGCCATCGGGACGGACCCCCTCAATCCCGACACTTCGGGGGACGGACTGCCGGATGGCTGGCAGGTCTTCTATGGGCTGAATCCCCTGGATCCGACAGTTGCCGGCAAGGACTTTGACAATAGCGGCCTGACGGTACTGCAGGATTTTCAGCAAGGCCTGAGTCCGATCAACCCCAACCGCGTCCCGCCCGCCGTTTCTCAGGTCACTCCGGCAAATAACGCTACTGGTGTGTTTGTGAATGACGTCGTTGTCGTCCGCTTTGGCGAGCCGTTGCTGACGGGGACGTCATTAACGTCGGCTCAAAACGCGGTGACAACAGCTTTGGGTAGCTCAACGGCCCTTTCCGGCTCTGCAGAACAGGTTGCGGCGCAGACGTTGCAGGCGTACATGAATCGAACCTGCTGCGGCAATTCCGTGGTCCCGGGAACGGTTGCCCTGTTTGGCCCCTCGGGCGCAATTGCAGGCGGCGTCACTCCTTCGAGCGATGGACTTTCGGTTACATTCTCGCCGGGGCAGCCGCTCTCGTCGAACACCGCCTATACCGTCCAGGCGAACGGCGTCCGCGATTCTGCCGGGAATCTGATGACCAAGGCCTTCACCAGTGCGTTTACAACGGGTGCATCGGTAGATAACACGCCGCCGACGGTAACTCTGGTCGATCCCGAGAATAGTTCATCGAATGTCCCTACGAACGTGCACTATGTCGTGCAGTTCAGCAAGGCAATGGATCCTTCGACGCTTACTCCTTCTAACTTCGCCATTTTTGATAGCCTCGCTAACGCATATATCTCCGGAACTGTTCAGGTTGATCCGTCCGATACGACGGCTTCATTTATTCCGAACCAGCCGCTGCCGATCGGGCGGACCTTCAGTGTCTCGGTATCGACTGCGATCAAAGATACCGCAGGCAATAGTCTCACCGCTGCAGGTCCGTTCAGCTTCTCTACTGGATACGGAAACGAAACCGCGCCTCCGCATTTCGTAGAGAGCAGCCCCGGTGATGGAGATATCGGTGTTCCAGTCAATGCACTCATTGATCTTGAATTCAGCGAGCCGCTCGACATCGCTACAGTCGTGCCGAACATCGACGTGAGCCTGGGCGGCGAGCCGGTGCCAGTGTTGATGGCTTTGTCCAACGGAGATCAGCGAGTCACGATTACGCCCGCTTCCGGACTGCAGGCGAATGCGACTTACACCGTGACGATCGGAACGGGCATAGCCGATCTTGCAGGGCTGACAGTTGACAACTCCGGTAACTTCAGCTTCCAGACCGCAGCGGTAGTGGATAAGACGCAGCTGAAGGTGTTGACGGTGTCACCGCTGAACGGTTCCGAGGGGGTGCCGCTGAACGGGTTGATGGAGGTGGGATTCAACAAGCCGGTGGACGCGGTGAGCCTGGGCAGCGGCAACCTGGAGGTTTACTCCTACGATCCGGATACGGGGGCGCAGCAGGTGCTCACCGGGACTTTGGTGGTCGCGGCGTCGGGGGAGAGCGTGACCTTCACGCCGTCGGCGCCGCTCGAGGCGGAGACCGAGTACTGCATCTACGTCAACGGGGTGGTGGATCTGGAGGGCCAGGCGCTGGCGCAGAACGGCGAGAACCTGAGCTGCTTCACGACCGGGGTAAGTACCGAGACCACGGCGCCGGTGGTGGTGGGTGTGAGCCCGGCCAACGGGGCGGGGAGCGTGGCGGTGAACGCGCCGGTGGAGATCGAGCTGAGCGCGGCGGTGAGCGCGGTGAGCGTGGGCCAGGGGGCGATTACGGTGACGGCGGGGACGACGGCGGTCCCGGGGACGGTGAGCGTGCCCACGGCCACCACCATCCTGTTCACGCCCTCGGGGTCGCTGGCGGTGCAGACGGCCTACACGGTGACGGCGGGCGGGTTCACGGACGTGGCGGGCCACGCGGTGACGGGGTTCTCGAGCGGCTTCACGACGTCGAGCTCGCCGACGGCGGACAAGGGTCCGCTGTCGGTGCTGAGCATCGCGCCGCCCAACGGTTCGACGGCGGTGGCGGTGACCTCGACGGTGGTGGTGACGTTCAACGAGGCGGTGAACCCGCTGACGGTGAACGCCGACTCGGTGAACGTGCAGTCGAACGGGGGGAACCTGGCGGGGAGCTATAGCGTGAACCCGGCGGGGACCGCGGTGACGTTCACGCCGCTGTCGCCGCTGCCCGGCTCGGCGACGGTGTCGGTGTACGTGGACTACTACGGCAGCGTTCAGGATGTGGCGGGGAACAACGGGGGCGCGGCGTCGGCGAGCTTCACCACGGCGGCGACGGCGGACACCACCGCGCCCAGGGTGCTGAGCGTGGTTCCGGCCAACGGGTCGACGGGGATCGGGTTGAACGGCCAGGTGACGATCGTGTTCTCGAAGTCGATGAACCCCACGGCGCTGGGATCGAACTGGTCGAACAGCCAGATGTCGCTGTTGGCGGGGGGAGCGCGGCAGTCGTTCAACGTGAGCGTGTCGGCGGACGACACCACGGCGACCTTGTACGGGCTGAACCTGCCGGCGTCGACGGTGATCACGCTGTCGGTGCCGCACACGGTGGACGATCTTTCGGGCAACGACCTCACCGCGGACTTCGCCAGCCAGTTCACGACCGGGTCGGGATTCGACACCACGCACGCGGCGGTGGTCAACCAGCGTCCGGCCAACGGGGCGACGGGGGTGAGCGTGAACGCCAACCCGGTGACGCTCTACTGGAACAAGGCGCTGAACGCGGCGACGGTGGCGGGGGCGGTGCACGTCTCCGAGAACGGGACGCTGGTCGACGGTACGGTGACGGTGGCCGACGGCGGTCAGACGGTGGAGTTCGCGCCGGCGTCGGCGTGGCCGAACGGGGCGCTGGTGCAGGTGTTCGTGGACTCGACGGCCGAGGACACGGGGGGCAACGCGGTGACCGCCTACTCGGCCTCGTTCACCACCGTGGGGAACCCGGCGACGACGGCGCCGGCGGTGACGAACGTGAGCCCGGCCAACGGGGCGCGCGGGGTGCCGTTGAACGTGATCGTGGAGGCCGGCTACAGCGAGCCCTTGTCGGCGGGGTCTGTGATCGCGGCGGCGGTCTACCTGAACGGCCCGTCGGGGACGGTGGCCTCGTCGCTGAAGCTGGACACGACGGGAACGGTGGTGGAGCTGACGCCCAGCGCGGACCTGGTGGCCGGCAGCCAGTACTGCTTCTACGCCTACGGCAGCGCCAGCGTGGCGGGCGGCCTCACGGGGACCAACGGCCTTTCGTCGGGCAACCTGGGCTACTGCTTCACGACCGGGGCGGCGGCGGTCAAAACGGCGCCCACGGTGGAGGCGGTGAGCCCGGCCGACAAGCTGGGGAACGTGCCGGTGAACTCGAACATCAGCCTGCTGTTCTCGGCGCCCATCGATCCCTTGACGGTGAACGGGACCACGGTGGCGGTGTCGGGCGGCGGGCAGACTTCGATGCCGGCCTCGATCAGCTTTACCAACGGCAACCAGACGGTGCAGATCGCGCCCCAGGCGCCGCTGCCGGCCTCGGCGGCCATGACCATTACGGTGAACGGTGTGACCGACGCGGCGGGCAACGCGGTGACCGGGTTCTCGAGCGGGTTCACCACCGGCGCGTCGCCGGCCACGGCCTCGGCGGGGATGGTGGCCGCCAACCCGCCGGC
>JBAUBR010000315.1:0-24075 GCA_049676965.1 Occallatibacter sp. | reverse complement strand
CCTGCTGGCTCGTCAACACCGGCTGGTCCGGAGGCGCCTTCGGCACAGGCAAGCGCATGAGCCTCAAACACACGCGCGCGCTGGTGCATGCCGCTCTCGACGGACGGCTGGAGCGGGTGAAGTTTGTCAAGGAGTCGGCGTTCAGCCTGCAAATTCCCGTGCGCTGCCCCGATGTGCCCACCGAAATCCTGAACCCGCGTAATGTGTGGGCCAACAAGCAGGCCTACGACCGCCAGGCCGCGGACCTCGCCGCCCGCTTCGAGAAAAACTTCCGCACGTTCGAAACGCCGGTCAGGCAGTGAGCGGTAAAGGCCTAATTTCCGGATTGGCGATTACATTGATCACCGTCGGAGGCCGCCCGATTCCGCGTTCGGTCCTGATAGCCATCAGTCAAGGGCGAGCTATATAGGCCGCGGAGGACGCACGTGATTCGAAAATCCTACTCGTACCTTGCGGCTCTTCCCGTCGAACACGGGCGCAGCCGGCTTGCCATCCAGCTCAACCCTGAAAGGGCCCAATTCAAACGACCACCCGTCTCCCACTACAATCTGCGGAGCCATCGTCGAGCTGGGGCCAATGATCCACGGCGAGAAAGACGCCTCATATTCCTCCGGGGCGGACTCCATTCCGAGGTTGCGAGCTAGTTGCACCTTTTCGGCGAAGAATCTGACGCGCACCAGTGCCTCACGATGCGGAGGGGCAATCAAAACGCTCATGCAATTGGACCCTACGAGCGGATTCACGGAAGCGAAGTCGCGAATCGACTTGACCACTTCGTCCTCAATTTGCCTTGATTTGTCAACCATCGGAAGCGCCGGATTGCCAACCGCTATCCGGCGGATGTGCTCGGCGATTTGCCACAATCGACGCAGCGATATATTCTGGGACGGTGCCGCAATGTATGCAATTCCCGGCAGAAATTTGCGCGCTACATGCTGCGTCGTGATCTCGCCTCGATGTTTCTGCCCGATTGTCCAGTGGACCTGTAGCGGCCTCTTCTTCCCTTGCGCGGGCTTTTTACCGAGCTTCCACTTCCAACCGACTATATGCAATTCAAAAAAGCTCTTCTGCCGTCCGATCTCACTCGTCTTCAATTCGGTCTCAAGGATTTTGATCGCCTTCCCTATCTGGTATTGCAATGGCGGAGCCCTCATAATTAGGCCGCCTCCCGTCTTCTCGAAAGAATCGAGAGCCTTGCCCCAGAGCTTCCATGCAATCCAAGAATCAGTGGGACGGTCTCCAATGTAAGCAGGGCCGGTGTACGCCATACACACGATCGCATCCTTCGCCCAATAGATAAGAGTCTTGTTGGACAACTCATCAAACGAATTGCCCCTCTCGGTTGTCAATAGGCGATCAGTGATCTGCGCAACAAATGCTCCCTGGTACATCATGCTCACTATTAACGTCATTGCACTCTACCCGAGCCGACTCCTGCCTGCGCGCGCCCGACCAGCACTCGTCCCGAAGATTCGAAGACCTCGCAAGGATAAAAGCCGACACTGATCATAGCCAGCCAAACGATCTTACGCGTCGCCCGTCCCATCGGCCACAATCGTCTCGGTACCTCTTCATGGGCGGCTGACGGCCAAATCGGAAACTGCATCACTACCCAGTAAGCAGTTCATCGACATTCCGTGGTACCATCGCCCCAAGCGTGATGGGCGCATCCGGTCCGCGGAAAGGGTTTTAAGCCCACCTCGAGTGCACACAATCTACGCGCACCTTCTTTCAGCCCGAAATGCGGACGACGGGCAAGCAAACGAAAGGAGGTCGCCATGCCGACCAACCCCGAAGAATCTCCGCGCCCGCTCACTCAGCCGCTTCCAGACCGCCCCAATCTTCGCCATCTCAAAGATCAGGCCAAAGACCTGCTGCGTGCGGGAAATGCTGCTTCGCTCACCGACGCACAGTTCCGAATCGCGCGACTCTACGGATTCGAAAGCTGGCCGAAGCTGAAGGCGCATGTCGATCTGCTGACTGAGACCGGCCAGCTCAAGCAAGCCATCGACACAAACGATCTTGCCGAAGTGAAACGCCTGATGACGCGCAACCCCGCGCTGCATCGGGCGCCGCTCGGCTACGGCAAAAACGGCCCGCTGACCTGGGTTGCCGAGTGCCGCGTGCCGTGGGAACCGCCGAGCGAGACGCGCCTGGAAATGGCGCAGTGGATGATCGACCACGGTTCCGACGTGCACCAGGGCGGCGACGGGCCGCTGATGCGCGCAGCGTTGCGAGGCGACCGCATTCCCATGATGGAACTGCTCGTGCGCAACGGCGCGGACGTGAATGCGCGATGGAACGGTTATTTTCCCATCATCTTCGCACCCAGCGAGACGGTCGAACCCGCGGCCATTCGCTGGCTGCTCGAGCGCGGCGCCAATCCCAACTGCGCCGAGCCCGACCGCAAGCATCCCGACAACGCGCTCGACTACGTCATCGGAACCTACTCGCGCTCCCCGCAGCTCGCCGAGTGCATCGACATGCTTCTTCAGGCAGGCTGCGCATCGCGCCGCAACGTTCCGCCCGTGCTTGACCTGCTGCGCGGCTGCCTCGACTTGCTCGCCCAGCATCTCGATTCCGATCCCGCGCTCGTTCACCGGCGATTTCCCAATCTCGACATCGGCAGCACCGGCTACCGCCGCATGCAGTTACGCGGAGCCACGCTGCTCCACGTCGCGGCTGAGTACGGCAATGTCGAAGCAGCGCGTCTGCTGCTCGATCGCGGCGCCGATGTGAATGCGCGGGCGGAGATCGACGAAGCAGGCGTGGGGGGACAGACGCCGGTTTTCCATGCCGCCTCGCAGTTCTACGATTACGGCCTGCCCATGGTCGAGTTTCTCGTTGCGCAGGGAGCGGATCTCACCGTGCGCGCCAAGATTCCCGGCCACTACGAGCGGCCGGACGAATTTGTGGAGTGCACGCCGCTCGAATACGCGCAGCTGTTCCCCGGAACGGAGAACAAGACAGTCGCGTTCAACAAGACAGTTGCGTTCCTGCGCCATGCATTGAGCAACCCGTAACCAGTCGGGTTGCATTCGTGGTGTCCCACCCTTTCCGTCCGCCGCGGCGGACGGAAAGGATGGGGCACCCAGCATGGGTGTTTGTCACAAGATTGCCTTCTCGGCCTCGAATGGTAATCTTCCCCTCGGGAGCCCGAGCCTTGGCGCAATCGACTCAATCCAACACCGCATCCGCATCTGGCGCCGTTCGCCTGCATCGCACGCTGGGCTTGTGGAACCTGATCATCATCGGCATGGTCATCATCCAGCCCACGGCGCCCATGGGCATCTACGGCGTCATCAGCAACAAGGCGCACGGGCACGTAGTCACCACCATCCTCTTCGCCATGGTCGCCATGCTTTTTACGGCCATCAGCTATGGCCGCATGGCGCGCGTCTATCCCAGCGCCGGCTCCGCCTACACCTACGTCGGGCAGGAGATGCACTCCGCCCTCGGCTACATCGTGGGTTGGGGCATGGTCATGGATTACCTGCTCAATCCCCTCATCTGCACCGCCTTTTGCGCCAAGGCGGCGATGAACATCCTGCCCGGCCTCTCGTATTACATCTGGATCGTGATCTTCGCGGCGTTTTTTACCTGGATGAACCTTCGCGGGGTGAAGACCTCGGCGCAATTCGACGAGGCGCTCTGCGTTGGAATGTTTTTGGTCGTCCTGCTTTTTCTCGGCGCGGTGGCACGCGCGGTGTGGCAGGTGCACCACGATCCCGGGTTCTTCACGCACCCGTTCTACGAGGCGGGACAATTCCATCTCCAGACCATCTTCGCCGGCACTTCGGTCGCGGTGCTCAGCTACATCGGCTTCGACGCCGTCTCCACGCTCTCTGAGGAAGTGGAAAATCCACGCCGCAACATCATGCTGGCCACGGTGCTGCTGTGCGTAATCGCCGGCGTGCTCTCCGGCATCGAGGTCTACGCGGCGCAGCTCATCTGGGGATCGAAGCCCTTCGCCAGCGACCAGGTCGAGTCGGCCTTTGCCATCGTCTCGCGGCAGGCCGGCGGGTTCATTCTCTTCCAGATCGTCAACTTCACGCTGCTTCTCGCCAACATGGGCTCGGGCATGGGTGCGCAGCTCGCCGCCGGCCGGCTGCTCTACGGAATGGGCCGCGGCAACGCGCTTCCCAAGAAGATCTTCGGCGCCATCGAACCCAGGCGGCGCATCCCGCGCAACAACATCCTGCTCGTCGGCGGATTCGCGCTGCTCGGCGCTGGTATTCTCGAATTCTTTGCGTCACGCCTCGGTGGCGGCGCCTACGAGATCGGCGCTCAATGCCTCAATTTTGGCGCCGTCATCGCGTTCATGGGCGTAAACGCCGCCTCGTTTGTCCACGATGCGCGCCCCGGCGGCGGCCGCAACCCCATCGTTCTCATCATGGCCGGCCTCGGATTCCTGATCTGCGGCTTCATCTGGCTCAACCTCAGCCGGCCGGCGCTGATTCTGGGCGCGGTGTGGATGCTTGCGGGGATCTCCTACGGCGCGGTGCGCACGCGCGGCTTCAAAGCCGAGCTCGTCACCTTCGAAATTCCCTCCGATGAAGCGTGATGGTCTTCGCAGCCCCATCGGCTCCTGTTGCAGGATTCTTGCAATATGCTACACTGCGTCCGGTAAACGCTTTCTCACACGCACCGTCCCTGCCTGAAGAGCTTTCTTCTTCGCAAGGCGAATAGACTGATTGCAAAGGTTTGCCCGGCTCCTTTGGCCTTGACAACCCGCTGAGTAAAACCATTTACTTGACGGCGAACGTCCGAGGGGCTTGCGGACGAATTGACCCGATTCCAGGTGAAAGAATGGTCGGATTGCTCTCAACCTCCGTCGCCGCCGGCTCCGCTTCGCAGGCCATCGCGTTCTCTGCCGCCGGCGCTCCATCGCTGGCGCACCTGAGCCCACTCGACCTGGCCATCATTGTCATTTACTTCGCCATGGTGATCTGGATCGGCTTTTACCTCAAGGGCCGGGCCAACACCAGCGAAGAGTTCTTCATGGCCGGCCGCGAAATGACGGCATGGATCGCCGGCCTGAGCTTCGTCTCCGCCAATCTCGGATCGCTCGAGCTGCTGGGTTGGGCGCAGTCAGCCTATCAATACGGCATTCTCGCCGCGCACTGGTACTGGGTGGGAGCCATCCCCGCCATGCTCTTTCTCGGCATGGTCATGATGCCCTTCTATTACGTCTGCAAGACACATTCGGTACCGGGATATCTGAAGCTGCGATATGGAGAGGGTGCGCGGGTAGTATCCGCAGTTTCCTTCGCCTTCATGACCGTGCTGATGAGCGGCGTCAACATGTTTTCGATGGCGCTGGTTATGAAGGTGGTGCTCGGCTGGGACCTGAACTTCTCCATTATTGTCTCGTCGCTCGCCGTAGCCGCGTATGTGGCGCTGGGCGGGCTGCGCTCGGCAATCTTCAATGAAGTACTGCAGTTCATGCTCATCTGGGGCGGCGCGCTGCTGGTGCCGATCCTCGGCCTTGTCGAGACCGGCGGATGGAGCGGCTTCAAGGCCCGGCTGGCGCACAACATCGCAATCGGTGCCACTGCGCCCGGCGATTACACCCACATGTGGCGCTCCATGGGCCACTTCGCCGACAACCCCATGGGCGTGCACTGGACCGGCATCGTCTTTGGCCTAGGCTTCGCCATCAGTTTCGGCTATTGGACCACCGACTTCCTGGTCGTGCAGCGCGTGCTCGCCGCCAACAGCCTGCGCTCGGCGCGCCTGGCCCCGGTGATCGGCTCATTCTTCAAGATGGCCGTGCCGTTCATCGTGATCCTGCCCGGCCTTCTCGGCCTGGTTGTCCTGCAGAACCCGAACGGAAGCCTCATGCACCTGGTCGGTGAGAATGTCGTCGCCGCCAATCCCGGCGCGGGCCTGCACAGCTACAACGAAGTGCTGCCGCTCATGATGGTGCGTTATCTCGGGCCAGGCCTGCTCGGCCTCGGTATTACCGCGCTGATCGCCGGCTTTATGAGCGGCATGGCCGGCAACGTGAGCGCGTTCTCCGCCGTGTGGACGTATGACATCTACCAGCCGCTCATCGTCAAGAAGGCCCCCGACGAGCACTACGTCGCCGTAGGCCGCTGGGCCACGATTCTCGGTGTCGTCATCTCCATCGGCACCGCATACATGGTGATGAACGCCAAGGGCATCATGGATTACGTGCAGGCGCTCTTCAGCTTCTTCATTGCGCCGCTGCTGGGCGCGGTGCTGATGGGCATGTTCTGGAAGCGCGCCACGCGTGCCGGCGGATTCTGGGGACTGTTGATCGGCACAGTTACCTCCATCAGCCTGTGGGCCTGGGTGTATTTCGATCCATCTGCTCTTCGCTACGTGGCGCTCTCGCCCGATGCCAAAACCATGGCTGAAAATATGTACCGCGCCCTTTGGTCCTTCATCGTCACATCCATTGTCGTCTTTGCAGTCAGCATCTTCAGCGCACCGCGCCCGGTAGCGGAGCTCGATGGCCTGGTCTACGGCGCGACAAAACTGCCCGAGGAAGAACCCGTGCCATTCTATAAGAACGAGTGGTTTTGGACGGTAATTGCCATTGCCGCCTTCCTCGCTCTCAATATCTACTTCTGGTAAGGAGCGCACATGCATTCTTCTGGCATCTCGATCTGGTTCTTCATCGGCGTTCTTCTCACCATTTATGGCGCCATGATTCTGAGCTACGGCATGTATGAGCTGGCCACCGGCTACACCGCCAATGTGGAGCTGGCCAACCTGCACGCGCCCGTCTGGTGGGGTGGAGTGATTCTGGCGCTGGGCCTCTTTTACGGCCTGCGCTTTCGTCCGGGCCGCAACGGGTAATGTGAATCTGCGGCAACAAGGAGACATCTCGACATGGCAGCGCAATGTACCATGACGTTCGGCATAGTAGTAGGTAATCGTGGATTTTTTCCCGATCATCTGGCCAAAACCGGCCGCGAAGAGATAATTTCTGCGCTCGAATCTGCCGGCGCCAAGGCAATCGTTCTAGGTCCGGAGCAATCGAAGCACGGCGCGGTAGAGACCTATGAAGAAGCGCAGCACTGCGCGGCGCTGTTCAAGAAGCACGCCGACGAGATCGACGGCATCATCGTCACGCTGCCCAACTTCGGCGAAGAGCGCGGCATCGTCGACGCGATTCGTCTCTCCGGACTCAGGGTCCCGGTGCTGGTGCAAGCCACGCCCGACCGCTCCGACGCCATGACCATCGCCACGCGCCGCGACAGCTTCTGTGGAAAAATGAGCGCGTGCAACAACATGATGCAGTACGGAATTCCCTATTCGCTGACCACGCTGCACACCGAGAGCCCGCAGTCGGCCGAGTTCAAAGCCGACCTCGAGTGGTTCTCCGCGGTCTGCCGCATCGTGAAGGGGCTGAAGAATCTGCGCATCGGCGCCATCGGCGCGCGTCCCACGGCCTTCAACACCGTCCGCTACTCCGAGCGCATCTTCGAGACCAGCGGCATCACCATCGAAACCATCGACCTCTCTGAAATCTTCGGCCGCATCAACCGAATGAAGGATAGCGACGACGCGGCGCAAGCCAAGCTGGCCGCCATCAAATCCTACGTAAGCACTTCCGGCATCGCCGACTCGGCGCTGATCAAAATGGCCAAGCTGGGAGCGGTCATCGATGGCTGGATGAAGCAGTCGCACATCGTCATCAGCGCGGTGCAGTGCTGGACCTCGATGGAAGAGTTCTTCGGCGTGGTGCCCTGCACCGTGATGAGCATGATGAGCAACAATCTCATCCCCTCGGCCTGCGAAGTCGACGTGCCCGGCACGCTCAGCATGTACATGCTCGCGCTGGCCAGCGGCACGCCCTCGGCGCTGCTCGACTGGAACAACAACTACGGCAGCGATCCCAACAAGTGCGTCTGCTTCCACTGTTCCAACCTGCCCAAGCACTTCTTCAAAGACGTGCGCATGGACTACCAGGAGATCATCGCCGGCACGGTGGGCAAGGAAAACACCTTCGGCACCTGCGTAGGCCGCGTGAAATCCGGCGCCATGTGCTTCGCCCGCTATTCCACCGACGATCGCCGCGGCGTGGTGCGCGGATACACCGGCGCGGGCCGCTTCACCGACGATCCTCTGGAAACCTTCGGCGGCGCCGGCGTGGCCGAGATTCCGCACCTGCAGAAGTTGCTGCACTTCATCTGCCGCGAGGGCTTCGAGCACCACGTAGCCGCAAACTTCAGCGAAGTTTCCAAAGCCGTGCACGAAGCCGCTGTGCGCTACCTCGGCTGGGAGAGCCACTATCACGCCGAGCTTCAAGACTGATAAAGGCAGGGAACGAGGGACCAAGGGAACGAGGGACCAAGGGAACGAGGGAACAAGAGAACAGAGTTCCGTGCCCCATCCTTTCGTCCGCCGCGGCGGACGAAAGGATGGGACAGCACACCCCTTGGCAGCCGTAAGTCAGTTAGGATAAGCGTTGATGAGCAAGCGGATTACAAAGAGCCTCGCGATAGACGGCGCCACGCTTGTCGCTCAAGACGCGTGGAACGCGGAGCTCGACCAAAAACACGAACGCCTGGTTGAATGGCTCCGCGAGCAGCGCCTCGCAGGCATTCTCGTCCGCCGTCATGAAAACATCGCCTGGCTCACCGGCGGAGCCGTCGAAGTGCGCGTGCTCACTCCATGCGAGACCGGCGTAGCCTCGCTGCTGGTCACCGCGACCGGCCAGCGCTACTACTTCACCACTGAAAACGAAGCCCCGCGCCTGCACGATGAAGAGTTCGGCGCGCTCGACTTCGAGCCGGTGATCTTTCCCTGGCACGCCGACTCCACCAGCGAAGCAGCCCTGCGTGCAGCCGGCGGTCCCCTCGGTTCCGACACTCCGATGACCGGCTCGACGCTGGTCAATCTCTATCCGCTGCGCGCATCGCTGGGCGAAGCCGAAATCGCCCGCTATCGCTGGCTGGGCGCGCAAACCGCGGCAGCAACCGTCGAATCGCTGCAGCGAGTCGAGCCCGGCCAGAGCGAATTCGATCTTGAATCCATCACTTCGGCAGCGCTGCTGCGCCGCGGCATGCAGCCATCTGTCTATCTCTTCGCCGTCGATGGCCGCATCCTCAAATACAAGCACGCGGTCCCGCGCGGAGCCCGGCTTAAAGAATATGGAATGCTCAACCTGTGTTCGCGCAAGTGGGGCCTTACGATTTCCATCACGCGTTTCGTTCACTTCGGCGCATTGCCGGGCGGCCTCGCGGAGCGCTTCCACGCCGCGGCACAGGTAAATGCCGCACTCCTTGACGCAACGCGCGAAGGCGCGACCTCATCGCAACTCTTCCATGTAGCGCAGGCGGCCTACGCGGCCCAGGGTTATCCCGGCGAGGAGCAGTTCCATCATCAGGGTGGTCCCACCGGCTATTGGGAGCGCGAGTGGCTCGCCACGCCCACCGGCACTGAGACCGTGGTCAATAACCAGGCCTTCGCGTGGAACCCCAGCATCCGCGGCGGCAAGGTCGAAGACACCGCGCTTCTACGCGACGGCAAAATCGAAAACCTGACCGGGACGCCAGACCTGCCCGTGATCGATGCAACTGCAAACGGCAACAGCTATCCGGCAGCGGGTGTGCTGGTGAAGTGAAATGTCGCATGCAGGTAAGCAACAAGAACAGCCAAGCGTGAACAGTCTATCGCTAACCGGCGAATGGAACGGTCGTCGCCGCGCGACGTCCGTAGGCTAACTCGCTAACTTGCTGCTTTCTTCTCGCCCATCTGCGCCTCAGCCGAAACCGGCTCCAGAGCAACCCGCGCCGTCAGCACCAACAGCGCTGCCCACAGCACGTCGGCGCCAAGCAGATGTGCGATCTGCAACCAAACCGGCGCCAGCAGCACCACGTCCAGTACGCCGAGCACACCTTGCGCCGCCAGAAGCACGAGAACGAGCGCTGCAAAACTGCGGTTATTCCACGCCTGCGAACGGCGCGTCGCCCGCACCAGAATCCAGACGACAAAGATGCTCGCAAGCACTGCAATCGTCGGGTGCGTCCAGCGCCAACGCACCAGCCAGCCGCTCGTCGCTGAGAAATCCTGCGTGAGCGCCGAGCGCAGCGACGTCGCCGGAAACAGCGTGTCACCGAGCGCGGCCAGCGATCCGGTGACACCCACAATAATCAGCGATGCTAGGCCTGCAAGCGTTGCAAGCGGAGCAACGAGCCGAATGTCGCGGCGCAGAAAGCCGCTGCGCCGGCTGAGCAAATGCGCCGTAAGCGTGAGAGCAGCGAGCAGCAGCAGCGTGTTCGTCAAATGCAATGCGAGATACGGCGCGCGCAATGGCGACTGGCTTTGCGCCGTCAATCCCAGCTTGACCAGCAGTGCGCCGAGGATCGCCTCGACCAGCGTGAACGCGACCGCTGCAATAGCGCCGGCGCGTGCGAGATGGCCGCGCACCGTTCCCATCCACACCCAGATCAGCAGCCCGACGGCCGAGAAAAAGGAAATCCCGCTGGTGATGCGGTGCGTGAACTCGATCATCGTATCCACGCGCGCGGAATGCTGCAGCAAGGTGCCGTTGCACAGCGGCCAATGATCGCCGCAACCCGCTCCCGAACCGGTTGCGCGCACCAACCCGCCCCACAAGATCACCGCGATGAAATACGCCAGCACTGCCCACGCAAAGCGGCGCAATGCGGGCGAAGGCAGGCGTTGAGTATGTGCGGGAACAGCGGCGAGTGGCATCGAGGAGTGCTCCAATGCGAACTAATCAGTGTAGAACAGTGTGCTCCATGCGCGGCACGAGACGTTCGATTGCAGCCGTGCCGGTTCAATTCCGCGGCTCCATCAGCCGCGCCACATGGTTCACAATCATCAAATCCTCGGCCGGAGGAATCACGCGCACCGTCACCGGCGAATTTTCGGCCGATATGATCGCCTCGCCGTGCACGTTGTTGCGCTGCTGATCGAGTACGATGCCGAGAGCGCCAAGGCCCGCGCAGATTTCCGCGCGCGAGTCGATGTCGTTTTCACCGATGCCGCCGGTGAAGACCAGCATGTCGAGTCCGCCAAGCTCGGCAAAGTAGCTCCCGATCCACTTGGCAATGGTCCAGGTGAACTTGTCCACGGCCAGCCGCGCCTTCGTGTCGCCCTGCGCAATGGCCTCGCGCAGGTCGCGCATGTCATTCGAAAGCCCGCTCACGCCCAGCAGGCCTGCCTTCTTGGCGGCTACGTTCTCGAGTTGGTCCGCAGCTTTGGTCGCGCTGGCCTCCGTCTCCGCAATCTTGCGCAGAATGAAGAGCAGCACGCCGGGATCGATGTCGCCGGTGCGTGTGCCGCTGATGATGCCTCCCGTCGGTGTCAGTCCCATTGACGTATCGATGCACTCTCCTTTGCGAATCGCCGTGATCGACGCGCCGTTGCCGAGATGCGCCACGATCAGCCGCTCCGGCACGTTAGGTTGCAATTGATACACGATCGATTCATACGAGATTCCATGCGCGCCGTAGCGCCGCACGCCCATCGCCGAATATTCCTCGGGGATGGGCATGTGCTTCGCAACTTCCGGCATGGTGCGATGGAAGTAACTATCGAGGCAAACGAAGTTGGGCACGCCGGGAAACAGGCGCAGCGCCTCGCGCATGATGTAAATGGCGATGGGCGTGTGCAGCGGCGCGAACGCCGTGTAGCGCTCCATCTCGTCGATCAGCTCCGGAGTGATGCGCTGATTCTCGAGCACCGTAGGCCCGCCCGAAACCATGCGATGGCCGATCGCGCCCGGCGCCGGGAAATCGCCGGAGTGCAGCGCGTCGGCCACCCGCTTGAACGCCTCCGCTCGCGTGGGCACCGCCGGCGTTTCGTCGACGAGCTTCCTGCCGTCGGCGTCCTTGATCCAGAACTTGCCCAGGTCGGTGCCGATGCCGTCGACCGCGCCCTCGTGCAGCTTGCGCCGCTGGCCGTTGCCGGCTTCATAGACAGAAAACTTGATGGAAGAAGAACCGCTATTCAAGACCAGGACGGGCAAGGATGGCATCAAGAGCGCCTCGAGTTGGAAAGTCAGCCAGTCAGAAAGCCGGCCGTCCATGGATGTGTGGGTGCCCCATCCTTTCCGCGTCCGCCGCGGCGGATGCGGAAAGGGTGGGAGTCGATTTCTACTTCTCCTCTACTTCTCCGACCAACGCCAGTTCCTGATCTCCGGCAAGTCTTCGCCGTTCTCGGCCACATACAACCGGTGTCGCTGGATAGCTTCGGAATACCATTGCTCCGCCGCATCTCTCTGCGCAGCCAGGCGCGGAACGCGCCGGATGGCGTCGAGCGCCAACTGGAATCGGTCGATGTTGTTCAGCACGCACATGTCGAAGGGCGTGGTCGTGGTTCCTTCTTCCTTGTAGCCGCGCACGTGCAGCGCATCGTGGTTGTGCCGGCGGTATGTGAGGCGGTGAATGAGCCACGGATAGCCGTGAAATGCGAAAATTGTCGGCGCCTTCGGCGGGAACAATTGGTCGTACTCTTCGTCGGGCAGTCCGTGCGGGTGCTCCGAAGTAGGCTGCAGCGCCATCAGGTCCACCACGTTCACCACGCGCACGCGCAGATCCGGCGCCTGCTCGCGCAGCAGCATCACCGCGGCCAGCGCTTCCATGGTGGGCACATCGCCGCAGCAGGCCATCACCACTTCGGGTTCGCCTTTATCGTTTGAAGCCCACTCCCACTCGCCCAATCCGGTGGTGCAGTGCGCCACCGCCTCGTCCATGGTGAGCCACTGCGGCGCGGGCTGCTTGCCGGCCACTATCAAATTGATGTAATGCCGGCTGCGCAGGCAGTGGTCGGCCACGGAGAGCAGCGTGTTCGCGTCCGGCGGCAGATAGATGCGCACCACGTCGGCCTTCTTGTTCATCAGGTGATCGATGAACCCCGGATCCTGGTGCGAAAAGCCGTTGTGATCCTGCCGCCACACCAGCGACGAGAGCAGGTAGTTGAGCGAAGCGATCGGTTTGCGCCAGGGAATCTCGCGCGTCGTCTTCAGCCACTTGGCGTGTTGGTTCACCATCGAATCCACAATGTGGATGAACGCCTCGTAGCAACTGAAGAACCCGTGGCGGCCGGTGAGCAGGTAGCCCTCGAGCCAGCCCTGGCAGAGATGCTCGCTCAGCACCTCCATCACGCGGCCGGTAGGCGACAGGTTCTCATCCACGGGCAGCACCTCTGCCATCCATGCTTTGCCGGTTCCGGTAATCACGTCGCCAATGCGGTTCGAAGCCGTTTCATCTGGCCCGAAGACGCGGAAGTTTTTTTCATCGCGATTGGCTTCCATCACCGCGTGAAGTAGCCGGCCCAAAATGCGCGTAGATTCGGCGTCGTGCTGCCCTCGGCCTTCGATCTTCACGGCGAAGTCGCGGAAGTGCGGCACGATCAGCGGCACTAACAAACGGCCGCCGTTGGCGTGCGCATTCATGCCCATGCGCCGCTGGCCCTTGGGCGCGATGTCCGCTAAATCCTCGCGGAATCGGCCATGGACATCGAACAATTCTTCCGGCTTGTAGCTGCGCATCCACTCTTCGAGCTGCCGCAGGTGTTCCGGATTTGTCCTTACTGCATCGAGCGGAACCTGGTGCGCGCGCCAGGTGTTCTCCACCGGCTTGCCGTCGACGAACTTCGGTCCGGTCCATCCCTTGGGCGTGCGCAGAATCAGCATGGGCCACGCCGGCCGCTCGGTCGAACCCTCTTCGCGCGCCGCCTTCTGAATCGCGGCGATGCGATCGAATATCTTGTCGAAGATCGCCGCCCCGCGCTGGTGCATGTCGGCCGGTTCGTGTCCTTCGAGCGTAAACGGCTCATAGCCGTAGCCGCGCATCAACTCTTCGAGCTCGGCGTGCGGAATCCGCGCGAGCACCGTCGGGTTGGCGATCTTGTATCCGTTCAAATGCAGGATGGGCAGCACGGCGCCGTCGGTCGCCGGATTGAGAAACTTGTTGGAGTGCCAGCTTGTGGCCAGCGGTCCGGTCTCTGCCTCTCCGTCGCCCACCACGCAGGACACAATCAGGCTGGGGTTATCCAGCGCCGCGCCATACGCGTGCACCAGCGAGTAACCCAGCTCGCCGCCCTCGTGAATCGAGCCGGGCGTCTCCGGCGCCACGTGACTGGGTATTCCATAAGGCCAGCTGAACTGCCTGAACAGCCGCTTGATGCCGTCCGCGTTCTGCTCCACGTGCGGATAGATCTCGGTGTACGAACCCTCGAGATACGTGTTTGCCACCAGGCCCGGCCCGCCGTGCCCGGGCCCAATGACGTAAATCATGTTCAGGTTGCGCTCCCGGATCAGCCGGTTCCAGTGCACGTAGAGAAAGTTGAGTCCCGGAGTCGTGCCCCAGTGGCCTAGCAGGCGCGGCTTCACGTCGTCCAGCGTGAGCGGCCGCTTGAGCAGCGGGTTGTCCTTCAAGTAAATCTGTCCGACGGAAAGATAATTGGCGGCGCGCCAGTAGGGGTCCATTTTGGCCAGTTGTTCCTGGCTCAGCGGTCCTTTACCCGCCATTTCCGCGGTTTGGCGCCCGATTGCTTCCATCGTTGTCGATTTGCTCATGCAGCACCTCGCAAGGGAAGATTGCGTAACCATTCAGGCTAACAGCGGTGTGTTACAGTTCGGGTGATTCTCGTCACATGCCGGTTGAGATCTTTCGAAAAACGGGACAGTGACACGGCCCGCTACGCCAAATTGGCAATATCTGTATCCTTGGACCATCGAAGTGGACGAATCGATTCATACTTGCCCGATATCGCGCCTCGTCCGGCTCCGCATCCCGGCCGCCCGCTGCCGCATCGGAGTAGTCGAGAGTCGCCGCATTCGACGTTCTGGCGCCGTAGGACGGTGAAAGGAAGCGGTGGAAGCATGAACGCCTTACTGTGGATCGTGCAGATTCTTCTGGCCGGCGTGTTCTTCGTTACCGCCGCGGGAAAGCTCTTTGCCTTTGAAAAAGTCGTGAAGGTTGTTGAATCCCATTCCAAAGGCCACGCCGTCGGCATGACGCGGATTCAGGCGGCTGTGGTCGCCATTGCCGAGGTCGTGGGCGCGCTCGGCCTGTTAATGCCCGTTGAAATCTTCCCTCCGCATCTGGTGATTCTGGCGGCGGCAAGCTGGCTGGCATTGCTCATGGTGGCCGCGACTATTTATCACGCCATCCGCCGGGAGTCGGCGACGCCCAGCATTGTGCTCTTTCTCCTGGCTCTGTTTATTATTGTCGGCCGCTGGCCGCGGTGACATTCACGTAACTCCTCTATGCGGCGCCGGCGGTTAACGGCATGGTGGCGCCGGAAGGAAATTTGCAGGACCTCGGTGCAGGAATTCAAGGCTCGGCTCTTGTGTCCCGGTTGCTGGCGAAAAACCGCTTTAGCTTGAGAATCCTCGATTCGAACCCGAACCACAGCGCGGTTGCGACTGCCGTGGCCGCGGCCAGCCGGAACGCGACGACCGCCAGACTTCCCGCGATCCCGTAGCGGTCCATGCGCGCGTCGAACCAGCCGAAGTAGATGAAGACCATGATGTGGGTCATGTAGAGGCCGTAGCTGATGCGCCCATATAACGCCAGCGGCCCGCGGCGAAGCACTGCATTGATCGGATTGCGCGCGCCCGTCGAGGCGATCGCCGCCAGCAACGCGCTGGCAAAACCCACCGCCAGCGCCGAATCGAGGAACGCCGTGCCGCTGGCGACAGTGGCCGCGGCCCAAATCCCCACGACCAGTCCGCTTAGGCCAGTCAGCAGCCACGCGCGCCGCGAGAGCGCAATCGTGTGCAGCCCCACGGCCAGCAAACTGCCCCAGGCGATCCCATCCAGATGAATGAGCGTGTGCGTCGGGTTCAACCAGCCAAAATGGCTGAGGCGCAGAAGCGGCGAGCCAATCGGCGCCAGCGCCAGAACAGCGGCAAGCATCCAGGGCCGCGCGAGAAATCGCACCACCGGCGCCCAAACAAAGTAATACTGCTCTTCGATGGCCAGCGACCACGTCGGCCCGATGGCGGGGGGCAGCGCCAGGTGCAACAAGTTCTGCACCAGCAAGATGTAGGCCAGCCATGGAGCGGCCTTGACCGCGTCCGTGACAGTCGGTCCAATGAACCACGGCGCCTCCGCGTACACCACTACCAGTACCAGCACATACACCGGCCAGATGCGCAGAGCCCTGCGCCCGTAGAAGTTGCGAAAGTAGCGCGGCTCGCCGCGCGTCTCCAGAAGAATCGAAGTGATCAGGAATCCGGAGAGAACAAAGAAAAGATTGACGCCCGCCCACCCCCACAGCGATGCGCCGTAAATCCAGGTTCCCTCGAGCCGCGGATGGCAGTGATAGAAGACCACCATCAGCACCGCAATCCCGCGCAGCCCATCGAGCTCGGGAATGTACTTGGGCAGCCAGGTTGGGCGTTGGGTGGACAAGAAGATAGGTTAGCAAGTCGATAGGTCGATCAGTCATCGAGTCGGTGCAGCAACATTGATCAAGAGGCTCATCGATCAGAGACCAGTTACAAACGCACCGTGCCCCATCCTTGCGACTTCGTTTTGTCGCAAGGGTGGGAGACCACCAACGCAGACAGTCCGCTCATTCGGAACCGCAAACAAGCGAGACGGATTCACCCTGCCGCCAACTGCTTCGCTCGCTCGGTCGCCCGCATCACCGCCTTGATCAACGTGACTCGCAGCCCGCCTTCTTCGAGCTCCAGAATTCCGTCAATCGTACACCCGGCGGGCGTCGTCACCGCGTCCTTCAACAGCGCCGGATGATAGCCCGTATCCAGCACCATCTTGGCCGCGCCGAAGGTCGTCTGCGCGGCCAGTTGCGTGGCCGTGTCGCGCGGCAAGCCCACCTTCACTCCGGCCTCGGCCAGCGCCTCGATGATGATGTAGATGTACGCCGGTCCTGAAGCCGACAGCCCCGTCACCGCGTCCATGTGCTTCTCGTCCACCACCACCACGCGGCCGACGGTCTCGAAGATTCTTTGCGCCAGCTCCATCTGCGCGGCGGAGACAAATCGCCCCCGGCACAACGCGGCCGCGCCCGCTCCCAGAGCCGAAGGCGTGTTGGGCATGGCGCGAATCACGCCGATCTCAATTCCGGCCGCGTCCTCAATCGCCCGCGTCTTGACTGACGCCGCAAACGACACCAGCGTCTTCTCCTTCGTCAGCGCCGGCTTGATCTCCGCGACCACATCGGGCACCTGGAACGGCTTCACGCCCAACAGGATCAGGTCCGACTGGCTCACCGCGGCCAGGTTGTCGGTCGATACATCGACGCCCCACTGCGTGCTCAGCGCCAGCGCGCGCTCCGCATGCGCCACCGTCGCGTGAATCTGCGCCGGCGCAAACAGGTTCTGCTTCAAAAACGCCTGCAGCAGAATGCCGCCCATCTTGCCCGCGCCCAGCACCGCCACGCGCACCTGGGGAAACTGCGCAGGTACTTCGCTCGCCTCAACGGCTATCTCCGCCATTTAGTTCCTTGTCGTGTGCAATCGATGGAGTCGTGATACAGAAGTCCAGAATACGCGCTCGCGCCGCGCCGCAGCCAGAGCGCCCGTTATTGAACACTGGCCAGCTTCGGCTCCGTGCCCTTCTGGCTCGCAATCCACGCATCAATCCGGTCGCTCAGCACATCGAGCGGCAGCGCGCCCGCATCCAGCACCTGGTCGTGAAAGGCGCGAATGTCGAACCGGTCGCCGAGCGCCTGCTTGGCCCGGTCGCGCAGCTCCAGGATCTTCAACTGGCCCACCTTGTAGGCCAGCGCCTGGCTGGGCCACGCGATGTAGCGATCCACTTCCGCCTGCACATCGGTCTCGTCGATGTTCGAGTGATCGTGAAAGTAGTCAACCATCTGGTCGCGGGTCCAGTGCTGCGAATGCACTCCTGTATCGACAACCAGCCGGATCGCCCTCCATATATCGCCCTCAAGCCTTCCATAATCCGAGTACGGATCCTGATAGAAACCCACGTCTTTGCCCAGGCGCTCGGCGTAAAGGCCCCAGCCTTCCGCGTAGGCCGTGTAGTGCCCGTATTTGCGGAACTCGGGGATGCCGGTCATCTCCCGCGCAATGGAAATCTGCAGGTGGTGGCCGGGAATGCCTTCGTGGTAAGCCATGTCTTCCACGATGTCCAGGTTGCGGTCGGCGAAGTTGTAGGTGTTCACGCGCAGGCGTCCGGGGCGGCTGCCGTCCGGCGTGCCCGCCTCGTAGTAGGCCGGCGCCGCGGTCTTCTCCATGTAAGCCGGGACCGGGGCCACCTCGAACGGCGTTTTGGGCAGGTGGCCAAAAAGCTGCGGCAGCTTGGCCTGCATCGGCTTCAGGTCGTCGCGAAAGGCATCGAGCAGCGCATCCGCCGACGCGGGGTGCAGCTTGGGATTGGTCTTCAGGCCGGCGCGGAAGCTCTTCAGATCCTGAAAGCCGAGTTTCTGCGCAATGGCCAGCATCTCCGCCTCGTCGCGCTTCACCTCGTCCAGGCCGATCTGGTGAATCTGCTCCGCGGTCAGGTTGGTCGTGGTCGTGCGACGGATCAAAAACGCATAGTACTTGTCGCCGTCGGGCAGCGCGGAGAGCCCCGGATCGGTGCGGCACGCGGGAATGTAGCTGACCTCGATGAAGCGCGCAAAGCGCGTGTAGGCCGGCAATACCTCTTTGCCGATCGCGTCCAGCATTTCGCCTTTGATGCGCTCCTGCTCTTCGGTCGGAACCGACGCCGGAAACTTCTTGAGCGGCATCGCCAGCGGCGAGTCTTCCGGTTTCTGCGCGGCCAGTTGCTTCACCTGGTCCAGAGCCTTTTCGACCAGAAACTTGGGCGGCGTGCGGTGGTCGTCCATGCCGATCGACATGTCGGTCGTCACCTGGTCGAAGGCCTTGGGCAGCGCGTGCAGCCGCGCGATCCAGTCGTCGTAGTCCTTCACTGTGTCGAAGTTGAGCCGGGCCACGAGCTGCGGGTACTCAAGCTGGATGCCGCCGACCTGCGTCACCGGCATCTCCCACTCCTTGAAGTCCGCCGCCTCCTGGTCCTCGGTCAACCGGCGCAGCAGCAGGTCGCGGCTGATCTTCTCCTGGTCGTCCAACCCCGCCGGGTCGATCGCCGCCAGCCGCAGCAGCAGATCCTGCTCCCGCGCCAGCCAGTCGTTGACCGCCTTCACGGAGTAGTCCGCGATCCTGTCGTTGAACCGCTTGTCGCCGATGGTCGAAGCAAACTCCGGCGAGTTCTTCAGGTACGCGTCCCAGTATTCCTTGAAGAGCGCGTCGAGCGCCTTGCGGCGATCGTCAACGGGTGCGGCTGAAGTCGCTGGGGCCTGCGCGCGGAGCATGGGGAAGAAGGCCAACAGCGAAGCAGCAAAGACGGCGATTGCGGGAATTCTCAACGGAGGGACCTCTTGGGTTGAGTTTAGAGCAGAAAGGCAGGGGGCAGGGATTAGCACACCTGCGGCCGCCCTCGTTTTGGCTATTCAGATGCTCCCTGTCGCTCCCGTCATGCCCCTCCAGATTGAAGACTCGTCGAGTTTCGTGTCTGCCTGAAGCTTCCGGTAAAGCTCCGCTTGCCCGCTAGTGCCAGGCTTGAATCGCTCCGGTGTGAAGTCGTCAGAGTCGAGCCTAACCCTATCGAATATGCCCTTGAACTCAGAGGTGGGAAACACGATTTCACGCCCCAAGCTCAGATACCTTCCTTTGCCTGAATGGCATGTGCGCGGACATGAAGAGGTTAGACAAAGGTCATGTCCTCTCTGCATCGCAGAGGCAAGTATGCCAACACCAAAAACATAGACAAGGAGAATACACCATGCGGGCACTTTTGCGCAACCCCGACGCAACTTTACACTTGACGCAGCTTGAATTGAGATGTACTGTAGGAAGTATGATTCAGTTCAAAGATATTGCCGAAGGCCTCAAACAGCGAAGCAGGGCTGATTTCAAACGCCTAGCGGAAAACTACAAAGAGCGAGCCAAGCTGAGGCAATACGTAAATGACTATGAAGACTTGCTGGCCGAGGCTAAGTTGCGCGGAGAGCGGATTCAGCGCATTACCGCAGTAATCGGGTCAGATGATCTCAGCGATACACAGGCGCT
Source organism: Occallatibacter sp. (assembly GCA_049676965.1). Lineage (GTDB taxonomy): Bacteria > Acidobacteriota > Terriglobia > Terriglobales > Acidobacteriaceae > Telmatobacter. The sequence continues at coordinate 4,055 of JBAUBR010000315.1, read as the reverse complement.
CATTAAAGATGGCATGGACGTTTCCAAGGATATTGCCCTTCCGGTCGGCGATTTCCCGTTGTGGATGAGGATATGGGCCATCGTGGAGCAGGTCTCCGAAATACAGGTGATCGAACTGCAACGCGCGCTCGAATACTTTGACATTCCCACATCTCGGCAGGCGATTGAGTCAGCCCTGGCCAAACACAGCGAGATATTTGCTGTGAGATCGCGCGGCCGTCAAAAGTTTGTTTCGTTGAAACGATAACAAAGGAAAGGAGATTTATGCGGCCTCCACCAAACATTGACCGCAAATAGTGAGGCCCATTAGAGACGGCAATCTCTAACGGGCCTTGAAACCACAACCACGGCAAGCCGTAATCGCAGCCTCGCAACTTCGATTATCGGCTTGCCTTTACCGAAAGGTCAAGCCCAAATGACATGCCACTCCTGCAAATCCCTTTGCAGCCGTTTCGGGAAGCATCGCAACGGCCTCCAGCGTTTCCGCTGCAATCAATGCCAGAAAACCTTCACAGAAGAGCATGAGCGCCCGTTAGACGAAATGCGCCTGTCGCTCGACAAGGCCCTGAAAGTTCTCCAGTTGCTCTTGGAAGGCATGAGTGTGCGCAGCGTGGAGCGTGTGACCGATGTTCACCGCGATACGATTCTCCGGCTGCTCGTCCTGGCCGGTGAGCGCTGCCAACGCCTAATGGATGAAAAGATCAAGGCTCTTGACGTGTTCGACGTGCAGGTCGATGAAATTTGGGGTTTCGTGCAGAAAAAGGAATCCCACAAATGGGAGCACGAGAAACAGGTTGAAGTGATCGGGGACGCGTACTGCTTTGTCGGGATCGAGAGCAACTGCAAGCTCGTCCTGGCATATCACCTGGGGAAGCGGGATCAACTCTCGACAAACATATTTATTCATAAGCTGGCCGCAGCCACGTCGCATGAGCGCTATCAGCTCACGTCCGACGGATTCAAACCTTACGTAAATGCCATCACGCGGCGCCTTAACGGCCGCGTGGACTTCGCGCAACTGGTCAAGGTTTATGGGGTATCCCGCGAGGGAGAGCAGCGGTATAGTCCACCAGAAGTGCTGGACGCAGTAAAGACGTACATCATGGGGAATCCCGACTACGACCGCATCTGCACTTCCCATGTCGAGCGCCAGAATCTTTCGATCCGCATGGGAATGCGCCGCATGACGCGGTTAACCAACGGATTCTCAAAGAAATGGGAGAACCTGGAAGCGGCTTATGCGCTGTGGTTCGCCTTTTACAATTTCTGCCGGGTTCACAAGACGCTGCGCGTCACCCCTGCGATGGAGGCGGGAATCGCCTCTCATCCTTGGACACTGGCGGAACTAATAAGCGCCTGATACGCCCGGTCGCATTTGCCTTGAGCCTGACGCGCTAGAATTTTCGCATTCGCTAGCAGCTTGAAATGAAGTTCGAAGAAAAATATGGCCTCTTCATCGGAAGCATTCGAGAAATTTTGGACATGGAAAAACCGTAAGACATCGATTAGAGTTACCATATTTGTCGGCGGCCAAGTGGAAGAAATTGTGTTGTGCAGGATATTCGGAGTCGATAAAGAGGCTTCACAGGTCGGCATCTCAGCCGGTAGAGACTGGGCAAGAGTCGTCGATTTCGAAGAGACCGAAATCTCCATCGAGTCGGGAAGAGTCGTAGCGACCCGCAACGACTCGGATTGGATTGTCTTTGAAGAAATACCGGGTTGATCTTGCGCCACACACTCATCCTGTGCGAAGATTCGCATGTGAATGAGCGAACCGGAGCCCGGCCCCCGCAGGCCGGGTTTCTATTTGCTTTGAATTGTATCGCACAAAAAGAGGGCCGGGAAACGTCTCCGGCCCTCTTTCTAGATTTGCAATTCGCTATATTCCAGTGAACGCCCTTCCGGGCCCGTCCGCAATAGCACCAAGGCGTCATTACCGAAAGGGAGCATAATGTCCGCAGTGCGCACGCTGATCAACTTGGCAGCGTACTGGGTCTACGCTGCCAGACCGAGCAGTGACGGGGCCTTTCGTCCACCGGAGGCCCCGCAGCGCAATCCCATTGCCAAACTTGACAGCACCAACGCACTCTTAGGACATCACCCACGTTTTGTTTAGGTAGATAAAACGGGCAGCTTGTGCCGCAGAATGTTTCGAGCGATTATACAGGCCGCGGGTCATATAATAGTGGTCTTCACTTGTATGCCGACTATGAAGCCGAAGGCATTTGCTAACGGCAGCCCAATTGTCCCGGACATGTTCATAGCATGAAATTAAGCTGGCATTGGCGTCCGAAAGTGCGGCTCTCGGTGGGTGCAATGCGAAGAACAAGGAGCCCGCGCCAAGAAACGGCTCCCGGTAAACGCCGTTGGTGAGGCCTTCAGGGAGGAATTCCATAAGGCTTGAAAGCAATTGCCTTTTGCCGCCTGCCCATCTCAGAAGTGGAGGTACCGGTTCAGCGACCATTGATCCTAAAGGACTTCGTTTTGCGAGCATACACCGACATGCCGGAAAAGCAAAGCTAGCGAATCGAAGTTCAGCAAGAATGGGCTGCGCGGTGGTTGAGATTTGTGGTCTCCCACCCTTTCGGCACAAAACGCCGAAAGGATGGGGCACGGGGTTTGCGGGGTTGCAAGGTCGGCCGCCCGCCGGGTAAGTCGAGCGGGCGAGGAGTTATCGCGATCATTGAAAAAATTGGCTTGCGATGCGGGTTTTTGGCGCGGTGTTTGGGTATGGGTGGGTGGTTTGTGGGTCCATAGGCAGACGGATTTTGGACGAGGTCGGCTGATGGGGAAAATGTCCTGTTGGGGGCGGACGGATTGGGAGGGAGGGTCCGGTTGGGGGTGGATGAAGGGGGGTGAATGTTGGGGAATCAGGGAACGAGGGACTGAGGGAACTAGTATGCCGTCCCAGAGATTCGTATCAGATAAGAAGGAAAGACAAACGCAGATTCTTCGCTTACCACCCCCAAACTGAAGGACGTTTGGGGCCCCGTGCGCTCAGAATGACACCTGCGAATTTGGCAAGAACTTCGGAGACAGGATACTAGGGACTAGGGACTGAGGGGATTGCAGATAATTTCGAGGTTCTGAGGTAGGGTAGAAGTACAGAAGGAAATATCGAGGCAGAAAGACGGGCGGGTTTGGCTGCGAAGGGCGGCCGAGCCCGCTTTTGTTTTTCGGGGACTAAGGAGGGGGAACGATGCGAGAGATCGAACGGAAGATGGCGCGGAGGCGGCTGGATGAGGAGATGCGGCCGTACCGGCGGGCGGCGAAGGAGAAGCATCCGACGAGCGAGCTGCTGCGGGCGGTACGGCTGGCGCTGGCGGTTCCGGTGGCGGAGATCATGGCCAAGACGAAGTTGAGCCGGTCAGTGGTGTTCGGGCTGGAGATGAGCGAGCGGAGAAGGACGATCACGCTGCGCTCGCTGGGGCGTATTGCTGAGGCGATGGGATGCAAGGTGGTGTACGGGATTGTGCCGCTGGGCGGGAAGACGCTGGAGGAAGTGGCGGAAGAGAGATTGTGGAGGAGTGTGCTGGGCGGTAGCGAGTCAGCAAGTCAGCAGGTTAGGGAGCCGGCAGGCCAGCAACTCGGGGGTCAGCAAGTCAGCAGGTCAGCAAGTTAGCGGGTTAGCGGGATCGGTATCCGAGGAAAGGTGAAACGATGGCCGAGATAGGGCGGGAATCTGGGAAGGGAACGAAGGATTCGAGGACGCGCAGGAAGATACGGAACAAGGCGAGAGGGAGAATCGGCGAAAGGAAGGCAAGCACAAAGAAGAAAGCAGTGGAGGAAGTGTTTTGCGCAGACGATGCGTCGGCGGAGAATGGTGCAGAGCTCTTGAAGAAGGCGGCGGGCAGCGTGGTGGGGCGAAACAGCGAGAAGCTTGCAAGGCTGCTGCTGGACAATGCACTGGCCGGCGACTTGAACAGCGCGTGAGTTTTCGGCAGGGGTGCGTGACGCGATTTAGCAGACCTTGTTACGTTCAGTCAGCCGCTGAGGTCGGCTGATATTGAACGATAAGAGTGCATCCCCTATCCCCGAGCCAATCTTGCAGTTGC
>JBAUBR010000314.1:0-6648 GCA_049676965.1 Occallatibacter sp. | reverse complement strand
GGGCTGTGGCGCGCGGTGCGGAAGCTGGAAGCGTGCCTGATCTTCACCGGGCCGTGGCCCTGCGGCGAGCACAAGTTCTGGTACGGTCCATCGTTCGGGATCACGGGAAGAATAAGCACGCCCTCACAGCTCAAAAAATCTGGTCCAGCTCGCGGAATCTCTGATTATATTGGACGGTGGCTGCCCCTCCCAAACCGGCGAAGAGCACACGGATCGGCAATCGCGACATTCGCAGGATTCTTCTGGCGCAACCGGCCCAACGGAACGCGCTGCGGAGACTTGTGAAGCCAACTTCTCAGTCTACCGGACGCGGCCGGGTTTACCGGCCGGTGTCGAGCAGCGCCGCTCCGTGGCCGTATTTCCCTTAGACGCGCGAGGGCCGCACATGACATCCTCGTTGGTGGAGGTTCTATCGCGATGGCCGGGTCTGCCGAGACGGTTTACGATTTTTCCGCTCCGTTGCTGGATGGGCGCACCGTGAGCCTTGCCGAGTTCAAGGGCCGCGTACTGCTGATTGTGAATACCGCCAGCAAATGCGGGTTTACGCCGCAGTATGCCGGCCTCGAGGAGCTGTCGCGCATATATAAGGACCGTGGGTTGGAGGTGCTGGGCTTCCCTTGCAACCAGTTCGGCGCGCAGGAGCCAGGCTCGGCCGAGGAGATCGGCGCCTTCTGCGAGAGAATCTACGGCGTGAGCTTTCCGATGTTTGCCAAGATCGACGTCAACGGCGAAAACGCGCATCCGCTCTATCAATTCTTAAAAGGCGAAAAGAGCGGGATCTTCGGGACCGAGGCGATCAAGTGGAACTTCACCAAGTTTCTTGTCGACCGGCAGGGGAAAGTTGTGGACCGGTACGGGCCTTCGACTGAGCCGAAGGCTTTGGCGGACGCGATTGAGGGGCTGCTGGGCGGCGCGGCCTAGGATGATTCCAGTCCCACCATCGCCAAGAGATTTCGGGCAAAGAAGGAGCGATGCGCACAAAAGCGCGATCACGATTCAGTCCTTGCGCATCCCGTCGACTGGAGCCGCCATAAAATAGACGTAGACGAGCATTGCCAGCCCGACAAGACCTGGAATCAGCCCGCACAGAGCGACCTCCGAGCCAGACAGCGGCACAAGAAGGATAACCAGCCCAATGCCCACAGCGAGGCTGATCACGCCGCCGATCTTCAAACCCTCGCGAGTTCTGATGAGGTTCATTCGGTTCTGTTCGCGCAGCAACTCAATAGTAGCCTTGGCTCCATCGCTTGATGCCTCCGCAACACGCCGGATGGTCTCCGCTCTGTAGAAGGCATCGCGTTCCTTCCGCCGGCTTTCGATCCAGGTAACCACGGGAATAAAGACCGCGAACAGCGCCACCGCGCCGATGGAAAGGAATGCCCAGAGGCCATTGCTGCCGAATACGTCTTCACTGCCGAAGAACAGAAGCATCAGATGCGCCATGTCGTCCTCCATGTCTTGCCGGGGAGATTGGATTCTCCCGTTTGCGATTGGTAGGACAGGGGGGTGGGTGAGGTGGTTGCATTTTTTTGGAGCCGATATGGGAACAAGCTCCCGTCGGGCCGGGGTCGCGAGGGAGATCACGGGAGAACAGCTTCCTTTCGCAATAAAATGCAACCGGGATTGTAGCCGACCGGTCACACTGGGCGGAGAGCGCACGACGTGGACGAGCATCCGATCAGCGTGCCTGGCGACTCGGCAAGCGCGGACCTTGCCGACGTGGTGCGCGTGCTCGCCGGCGAAACACGCGCTTTCGAGGGAATCGTGCGCCGCTGGCAGGGGCCGCTCGTGAACATGGCTTGGCGGTATTGCCGCGATCGCAGCCGCGCCGAGGAGTTGGCGCAGGAAGCATTTGTCCGCGCTTGGCGGGGCCTGGGCAAGTGGCGGCGCGAGTCGAGTTTCTCCACCTGGCTGTTTGCGCTGGCCGCGAACGTCTTTCGCACAGAGCTGAAGCGGTTCCCCGCCGTGAATGTGCCCATGGAGGATGTTGCCGAGCTGTCAGCGCCGGCGAAGCAGCACTCGGATCTCGCCGAGCAATCGCGCAACGAACTCGTCCGGCGCGCGGTTTTGGCCTTGCCGTTGCGCTATCGCGAACCGGTGATTTTGTTTTACTTTCATGAGATGGATGTGGGCGCGGCGGCGCGCACCCTGGGAATACCCGAGGGCACGCTCAAAGCGCGACTTTCCCGCGCGCGGGCTCTGCTGGCGCAGCGGTTCCCGCATCTCAGGGATAAATACGCGGAAACGAGCATGGCGGGGAAGGAGGCCTGAAGATGACGATGGAGAGGGTCGACCAAATTCTGGCCGGAGAAGACGAAACGGTGCCGTCTTCCGGGTTCGCGGCTTCCGTAATGGAGCGGATCGAATCGGAGGCGGCCATTCCGCCGCCAATTCCGTTTCCGTGGATGCGCGCGTTACCCGGCATGTTGCTGGCCGCCGGCGGATTTGGCTGGTGCATCTTTGAACTGGCGCGATTGGGATTTGCCTCTGCAAGCCATGCGCCGGCTCCCTCCTTCCACCTGACTGCCGCGCTCGACCGGCCGCTGGAGCAGGCCGGCTGGGTGGCGCTGGCGCTCGGCGCGTCGCTGGCTTCCTGGCTGGTTTCGAAAAGGATGGCTGGGCGGTCGGGGTTGCTGTAGAAGGCGCGCCCGGCAAAACAATCTCTCCGATCCCTTCAGCTTCACTTCATCTCGCTGCGGCGATAATGAACGCGGAGATGCGTGGCGGAATGCGCGTGCTGCTGGTGGAAGACGAAGTGCGGCTGGCGGATAACCTGGCGGCGGCGCTGCGCGATGGGCCGGGATTGGCGGTGGACTGGGCCGAAGACGGCCTGATGGGCGACGACTGCGCGCGCAATCTTTGCTACGACCTGATTGTGCTCGACCTGATGCTGCCCAGGCTCGATGGCCTGAGCCTGCTCAAGCGTCTGCGCGGGCGAAAGGATCCGACGCCGGTGCTGATTCTCACCGCCAAGGAAGGCAAGCAGACAATTATTGAGCTGCTCAACGCCGGCGCGGACGACTATCTGGCCAAGCCCTTCGACCTTGGCGAGCTGATCGCGCGCGCCAAGGCGCTCATCCGGCGCGGCAAGGGCGCGGCGCACCCCACGCTGAGTTTTGGCGGCCTGGAATTGAATACGCTGGAACAGACGGTGCGGCGCAATCGCATTCCGGTGGACCTGTCGCCGACGGAGTATCGCATTCTTGAATACTTGATTCATCGCCCGCGCGCGGTGGTGACCAAGCGCGAGCTGCTGGAGCATCTTTACGACTACAACTGGGAACACCATTCGAACGTGATCGAGGCGCACGTTTCGAATCTGAGAAAGAAGCTGGAGGCGGCGCAGCCCGAAGGCGACGCAGTGATCGAGACGATGCGCGGGCGCGGGTACCGGTTGGCGGAGGAGCGGGAGTCGAGTTCCGGTCTTGGTGATTGAGATTCGAGGGATCCCAGGCCTCAAAATCGAGACCCCCTTCGGCAAGCTCAGGGCAGGCTTTCGACTGGGCTGGTAATGCGGGTCCTTCGACTCGCTGAACTCGCTCAGGAGGCTCTGGGGCACCCTGGCTTGAGTCCCATTTCGGGTTCGACGATTGAGATTGGTGGTCACCCAGTTTCTGTGAGATGAAGTATGGCGGATGATACCAGCAGAAGAATGAAGACGCGATCGATTGCGTTCCGGCTGATCGCCGCGGTACTTGCCGTGGAGCTGGTGTCATCAGTGCTCGTGGTCCTGCTGGCGCTTGGCTACGAGCGCCACGCTCACTTCCGCGCCTTCGACATCATGCTGCGCGGGCGGGCCGACTCGGTGCTGGGCGCGGTGCAGGACGCGGAGGACGTGGCCGACAACGTAATGCTGGACAAGGCCGATCTGCGCGTGCCCGACGAGGACATCTACGAGGTGTACGACGGCAGCGGGCGGCTGCTGGGCCGCTCGCCCAACTGGCAGGGCGCCGCGGCGGCGTCTTCGACACCGCTGGCTACCGGTTATTCGCGGCTTGAAGTCAATCGCCGCCACTATCGCGTGCTCAAGCTCGAGGGTTCGCGCATCGTCGATCCCGGCGAAGCCGGCGGCGGAAAGCTGCGGCGGGTCACGGTCGTTTACGGCGCGCCGACCGAAAGGGTTTGGGAAGCGATTCACGGCGCGGTGGAGTTTTATTCGGCGGGCAGCATTGTGCTGCTGCTGGTTACCGGGCCGTTGATTGCGTGGCTGCTCCATCGCGGGCTGCAACCGCTGCGCGTACTGGCTGCGCTGGCGGGCAACGTGTCTGCGGACTCGTGGGAGTTTTCGCCCCCGGCGAGCGCGCGGCTCACTTCGGAGCTGGCTCCGCTGACGCAGGCGATTGAGAATGTGCTGCGGCGGCTGGAGCGATCGTTCCTGCAGCAACGAGCCTTTGTCAGCGACGCGGCGCACGAGCTGAAAACCGCGGTTGCCGTCGTCAAGTCGTCGCTGCAGGTTCTGGAGATGAAGCGGCGATCGGTTGAGGAGTACGAGGCGGGGCTGGGGCGCGCCCTGGCCGACTGCTCGCGGCTCGAGGAGATCGTGAGCAAGATGCTGGCGCTGGCTCGCGAAGAGAGCGCAGCTCCCGATCCGGGGCGGGAGCCGGTTGCCGATGCCGTCGAATGCCTGCGCCAGACGGTTGCGCGACTTGGGTCGGTCGCGGCGCTGCGCGGAGTTCGCGTGACAGTTGCGGCGCAGGAGAGCGGTGCGTACAGGATTGCCGCCGGCGCCGAAGAGTGCTCCATGCTGATCTCAAACCTTCTTCTGAATGCGATCCAGCACAGCCCGCCGGGATCGGAGGTGGTTGCGCGCGTTGGTGCAGAAGTTGAAACGGTGAAGCTCGAGATTGAGGACCATGGCGAAGGTATCGACCCGGCGGCACTGCCTCATGTCTTCGACCGCTTCTTCCGCGGCGATCCGTCGCGAACCCGAGCCACTGGAGGCACGGGGCTGGGACTGGCCATTTGCAAGGCCATCGCGGACCGGGCGGGCGGAACGATATCCATCGCCAGCCGGCTGGGAGCCGGATCGACAGTCACGGTCCGCTTGCCGCTGGTTGAAATGCCGGCGGAAGTTCATGCCGCGCCTTCAGCTTGAATTAAGCCTCGTGTGCAACACTGCTTCAGCCGGTGAATCCGAGTTCGCCGAAATACGTTCGCCGAGATACGCCTGGAGCACACGATGTCCATTTTGCGCAGCATTCGGTCCTTAAGCTCGGCTCTTTTGGCCGGCATTTTTCTTTGCGGCGTCTTTGCCTGTTCCCGCACTCTCGCCGCCCAGGGACCCTATAAGGTCCTGGACCACTGGAAGCTGCCCGACAACGGCTTCTGGGATTACCTCATCGCCGATCCGGGGGCGCACCGGCTTTACATTACGCGCGGCGACCACGTGGACGTGCTCGACAGCCAGACCGGCACGCTGGTGGGAACCATCGGAGGCTTGTACGGCACCCATGGCGTGGCGCTCGATGATGCCGGCAAGTTCGGCTACATCTCCGATGGCGGCGGCAACGCCGTGGTGGTCTTCGACCGCTCGTCGCTGGCGACATTGGCCACGATCCCCGCCGGCCAGAATCCCGACGGCATTGTCTTTGAGCCGGCCACGCAAACGGTGTGGGCCTTCAACGGCCGCAGCAAGAGCGTGACGGTGATCGACGCGGCCAAGCGCAAGGTGGCGGCGACCATTCCGCTGCCGGGTAAGCCGGAGTTTCCGGCGGTCGACGGCAATGGAACGGTCTTCGACAACATTGAAGACAAGAGCGAGATTGTGCGGCTGGACGCGCACACCCTGAAGCTGACCGCCGAATGGCCGGCGGGCTGCGATTCCCCGTCGGGCCTGGCCTTCGACACCGAGGGCCATCGGCTGTTTCCGGTTTGCGACGGCAAGAAGATGTCGGTCATCGACTCCGAGACCGGGAACGTGCTCGTCAACCCCGCTATCGGCGATGGCCCCGATGCCGCGGGTTGGAGCGCCAAACACAAGCTCGCATTTGCTTCCTGCGGCGAGGGAGTTCTGGCCGTGATCGATGCCGGCAAGTCCGATTACCCGACGATCGAGATGCTGCCTACGCAGCGCGGGGCGCGCACCATGGCCTATGACTCCGCCACCGACCGCGTTTACCTGGTGACAGCCGAATTTGGCCCGCGCCCCGCGCCGACAGCGGAGAATCCGCGTCCGCGGCCCCCAATGATTCCGGGCAGCTTTGTTGTCGTGGTGGTAGGGCGGTAGCGCGCGCAGGCCCTGCACGAATTTGAAGGAGAAGGATTGCGGCATTTTTTCACGATGGAGCGGTCCTCCCGGGAAAAATGCTTTCCGCGCCGCGGCGTAATGTTTCTGCACTAACCGGGCGCCGCGGCATTTTTGTGAGCGAGACTACACTTATAAATAGTCGCGGTTCGCGGTTCCCGTTTCATGAAGGTTCTTGCCGCCATCGTCGTCGTGCTCCTGGTTGTTGCCACACTGGTTGCCGATTATGCGTGGCGGCAATGGATGGTCGCGCGCCGGCGAGACCGGGATAAGTAACTTTGCGTTCCGCGTCGGCCCGTTACAATAAGTGCGAGGGAGCCGTCCAAACGCTATGTCCGAAGTTGCTTCCCCTGTTCCTTGCCTTTCATACAGCAGGTTTGCCGGCGCAATGCTCGGTGTGGCCG
>JBAUBR010000313.1:0-6968 GCA_049676965.1 Occallatibacter sp. | reverse complement strand
GCGCGAGCCTCCGGTAATCACTACGACGGCGCCACGAAGCCGCCGCGAGCGCGAGCGATAAGCATCCGCAGCTGCGCACACCAGCCCCACGCCCAAATACGCCGCGTTTCGAATCATGGATCTCTTTCTGCCCCTCATCCGGTCCTCCCGATCAATGACTTATGGTACGCCGATCGTGCGCGTCGATGGCAATCGGCTGGGCTGCACCGCGCCGATCTGCGAGAGCGAGTCTCGCCCGGGTGCCACACCGCCATGGCGTTTACCAGGCACAGAGGGATAATCTACCGGAAGAGTGGAGGTGGATTCCGCGCGTTCATGGAGAGCTTTCTTAAAAGCGTCGAGCATCCAGCGCGAACCTACGGGCCCATCTCCGGCGCGGCCCGATGGCTCTTCGATGCGCAGGCCGGCCCGCGCGACCGCTTTGTGCCGCGCTGGATTTTTCTGCGCGCGCTGGCGGCCATCTACTTCTCGGCGTTCTTTCCGCTGCTGTTTCAAATCGAGGGCCTGAATGGCCCGCGCGGTCTTCTGCCCGCCCAGCGCTACCTGCTGGCCGTGCGCGGCGAGTTCGGCTTGCTGCGATTCTGGTTCGCGCCTACGCTCTTCTGGATATCCTCCAGCTCGCACGCCATGATGGCCGTGATCTGGATCGGCCTGCTGGCTTCCGTTGCTGCATTCCTCAATCTATGGCCGCGGCTCAGCTTCTTCACCTGCCTCATCTGCTTCATGTCCTTCGTTACCTCGGCGCAGGACTTCTCGAGTTACCAGTCCGACGGCATGTTGCTTGAGGCGGGATTCATCGCGCTGTTCTTTGCGCCGCGTGGATTCAGGCCGAGATGGGCTGTCGATAGTCCAACCTCGCGCGCCGCGCTCTTTCTTTTGCAATGGGAGTGGTTCCGCATCTACTTCGAATCGGGCCTGGTCAAGCTGCTCAGCGGCGACCCTGAGTGGCGCCACTTCACGGCCATGGACGAGTACTACCAGAACGGCCCGCTGCCCACCTGGATCGGCTGGTACGTGCAGCATCTGCCGCACTGGTTTCAAGCGGCCAGTGTGGCCGCAACGCTGGCCATGGAACTTGTCATCATTTGGATGCTCTTTCTGCCGCGCCGCGTACGCTTCATCTGCTTCTGCATCGTCACGCCGTGGGAGATTGGCGTGATCCTCACCGCGAATTACACGTTCCTCAACTATCTCGTGCTTTCGCTCGGCGTTTTGTTACTTGACGACCGCAGCGTGCGATGGCTCATTCCGCGCCGGCTCCAGCGCTGGCTGCCGCGGCTTCCCGATGCGCAGCCAACCGGAGCTTCGCTGGAAGCGGCCGAGAACTCCGGGGAGAAAAATGCAACAGATCGCAGACCCGTACGCGGCGTGGCGCGAGTTTTCAAAGAAGCCGGCGTCTTTGGCACCGGCATTCTGCTCGCCTGGATCGGCTACGCCACTACTGCGGAGATGATTCGCCTCGTGTGGTCCTCCGCGCCGCTGCCCACCGCCCCCATTGCGGCACTGGAGCCACTGCGCATCGCCAATCAGTATGGCCTCTTCGCGGTGATGACGCGCGGCCGTTACGAGGTCGAGTTCCAGGGCTCGAACGACGGGGAAAACTGGACTGCCTATCCCTTCCGCTTCAAGCCGCAGGCGCTCAATCAGCCACCGGGAATCTACGCTCCCTATCAGCCGCGCTTCGAGTGGAACCTGTGGTTCGCATCGCTCGGCGACTGGCAGCAATACAACTTTGTGCCGCTCGGCGAAGAGCGGCTGCTCGAAAACGACGCGGACGTGCTCGCGCTTTTCCGCAGCAATCCATTTCCGCAGACTCCTCCCCGCTATGTGAAAGCGGTATTGTGGCAATACTGGTTCACATCGATGGACGAGAAGCGCCGCACCGGAAACTGGTGGAGAAGGGAATTGATCGGCCTCTATGCGCCGGTGCTGACCAAGGCAGAGAACGGCAAATTCAGCGTGGTGCAATGGCCTGAGGAGTTGCCGCCGCATGACTGACGACAAGCGCATCGCCCACGTCATCGGTGCGGGACCCAACGGGCTGGCCGCAGCCATCGTGCTCGCGCAGGCGGGTCGCAAGGTGCATGTTTACGAGGCGGAATCGCAGCCGGGCGGCGGGGCGCGCACCATGGAGCTCACTCTTCCGGGCTTCCGCCACGATTTCGGTTCCGCCGTTCATCCCATGGCGGCCGCATCGCCGTTCTTTTCGTCGTTGCCGCTGGAGCGCCACGGCCTCGAGTGGATTCACGGCTCAGCGCCGCTGGCGCATCCGATGGACGACGGCACGGCGGTGATGCTGGAGCGCGATCTCAACGACGCGGAACGGGCATTGGAGCCCGATGGCCGCGCCTGGCGAAGCCTGGCCGAACCGCTCGTCGATAACTGGAGCGCATTCACACGCGACGCACTCGGTCCGGTCCTGCGCATTCCGTCTCGGCCGTTCCTGATGGCGCGCTTCGGCTACTACGCGTTTCAGCCCGCGCTCCGGCTGGCGAAGGCTCATTTCGCCGGAGCCCGTGCGCGTGCACTGTTTGGCGGTCTGGCCGCGCACTCGTTCCTCAGTCTCGACGAGCCTCTCAGCGCCGCAATTGGCCTGGTATTTATGGGAACGGCCCACACGGTTGGGTGGCCCATTCCGCGCGGCGGATCGCAATCCATCATGGACGCGCTCATCGCTCATCTGCGCGAGCTCGGTGGAGAGGTACACACGAACAGGCGCATCGCATCACTCGGCGAAGTCGGCGCTTCAGGCGAACTCATTCTCTGCGATGTAACCCCGCGCCAGTTGCTCGACCTCGCCGGCCCTCGCCTCAGCCACAACTATCGCCGCGACCTGCAGCGCTTTCGCTACGCTCCCGGAGCTTTCAAGGTCGACTACGCGCTCTCTGAGCCGATTCCGTGGCGCGCACAGGAGTGCCGCCGCGCCATCGGCCTTCATCTCGGCGGAACGATCGAAGAGATCGCACGCTCCGAGCACGCGGTGACGCACGGCAGAATAGCGGAACAGCCGTTTCTCCTCGTCGCACAGCCTACGCTCTACGACGCAACCCGCGCGCCGGAAGGCAAGCATGTAGCCTGGGTCTACTGCCATGTACCGAACGGCTGCACGGTCGATATGACCGACCGCATCGAAGCACAAATCGAGCGCTTCGCGCCCGGCTTTCGCGACTGCGTGCTGGCGCGCCAGGTCGCCACGCCTGCCGTGCTCGAATCGATGGACGCGAATCTGATCGGCGGCGACGTCAGCGGCGGTGAAATGTCGCTGAGCCAGTTCTTTCTTCGTCCCGCGCTGGGGCTCTACTACACCGGAACGCCGAACTTATATATCTGTTCCTCGTCCACGCCGCCCGGCGGTGGCGTCCACGGAATGTGCGGCTATCACGCGGCGCGAATGGCGCTGAGGCATTCCGCGCGCTGAGGAGTCTCTGAATAAGCTCTCGCTTGAAAGGCAACATTCCCTCAGGGGCTAAAGCCCCGTTGAATAGGAGGGTCTGAACGTACGGGCTGAAGCCCGTACCCTTCCTCAACTGAAGCCCGCACCCTTCCTCAACTGAAGCCCGAACCCTTCCTCATCTCCCCGGCGGGATTCCATTCAGCTTCATTTCCGCGCATCGCCCGCGATCGGCGGTTCCGGAGGCGTCCTTTCGAAGAGCGCTCGGTGTACCGCGCCCGCCAGCGCGGCTCCAATGATCGGCGCGACCCAGAACAGCCATAGCTGCTGGAGAGCCCATCCGCCGGCAAAGATGGCCGGACCCGTGCTGCGCGCCGGATTGACCGAAGTGTTCGTGACCGGGATGCTGATGAGATGAATCAGCGTCAGGCCCAGGCCGATGGCGATGGGGGCAAATCCCCTCGGCGCACGCTCGTGGGTGGAACCGAGGATGATCATCAGAAAAAAGAAGGTCATCACGATCTCACAGACCAGGCACGCCATCAGGGAGTATCCGCCGGGCGAGTGCATGTCATAGCCGTTCGACGCGAAGCCTGCGTGCACATCGAAGCCCTCTTTACCGCCGGCAATGACCAGAAGCACGGCGCTGGCTGCAATGCCTCCCAGCACCTGTGCGATGGCGTAAGCGGGCACTTCCGACCAGCTGAATCGCCCGCTCGCGGCAAGGCCGACGCTGACGGCGGGGTTGATGTGGCAGCCGGAGATATGGCCAATCGTGTAAGCCATCGTCAGCAGGGTCAGTCCAAAGGCCAGCGCCACGCCGACAAAGCCGATGCCCAGTTGCGGGAAGGCCGCCGCCAGCACCGCGCTGCCGCAACCTCCCAGCACCAGCCAGAAGGTACCGATAAACTCTGCGATTGCCCGTTTCCCGAGAGACATGACGCGGCTCCTTTCAAGTGACTTACCGCGGGGGAGTTCAAGGACGACCAGGGAGGAAAGATGTCGTCTAACGGTACTACGGCCGGGACGCGTCCAAAGACAAAAATTCCGCAAATACTCTTCACCGGGAATTTCCTGCCCGGCGCTAATCCGCTCGAACTGTACCCCTCGCGCGGGGTCTTACAAGAGCGAATTCCACGCCCGCAGCATTCGACCGCGCGCACTTTGGGTTTTGATTTATTGCAGAATGGCCCTCGGGTCGGGCCAATGCATCCTCAAGCCGGGTGCGGTCCCGCCTCCGGGAAATGGCCCCAGGATCTCGCATCCGGCGCACACGCCGCCCAGGTTGGAGTAGAAGGTTTGAGCGTCCTTGTTTTGATCCAGGACCCAAAGATAGAGCCCCGACCCCGGACTCCGTTCGATAAGAATCCGAGCGGCCTCCCGCATCAGCGCTTTTCCGATGCCGCGCCTTTTCGAGTCGTACCTCACGTGCAGGTTATCGAGCAGCGCTCCGAATCTTGGATCGTGCCTCATGATCGTGTGCACGAACCCCGCCAGGTTTCCCTGGTCGTCTGCCACGAGCGTAAAATCCTCGGGTTTGGGATGAGACAGACGCTCCGACCAAACCTTCCTCCGGTCGGTGAACACATCGCCATCGAGGAACGAGTCGAGGTACGCGCCGCGGTAATGCCGCCGCCAACTCTCGGCGTGCAGGTCGGCAACCGCCTTGGCGTCTTCGGCGCATGCCATCCTCAGTTTTACCGGGTTGAACACCACAATCGAGGCCTACTTACTCGCCGCCGGTTTCCGCTTGCGGCCATTCTCACGGCCGCTCGTCGAGGGCTTGCTGAAATACTCGCTCCGCACCGTATTCGCTGTCGCCAAAGCATGCTTGAACTTGCGGCTGCCGATTTCCTCGATCTTCTTCAGCGCCGCGCGATCCTCCTCGGGATCGAGCACGCCCCTGGCGATCCGGGCCAGCTCCTGCCAGTCGTGCCAGTCGCCAACCTCGTCCTTCACCTTACCCAGCGCATCCACAATCTGCTTGTCGGCCTTCTCGGCCAACTGCAGCATATAGCGCAGTTGCTTCACCTTGATGCGGAAGGGGTGAATGTTCTCCTCATCCAGCGCAGGCCAGTGGCTGAGCTCGGTTGCCAGCTCCATCGGCGCAGGCGCCTCGTTCGTCAACGTGCGTTTCTTCGCGGGGAATTGTTTCCCGACAAGTTTGGAATACTCCTTGAGGGTGCGGCACGCATTTTTTCGCTGCTCCGCCACGGTGAGGCGCAGGTCGCGCGCGCTCTCCACGCGCTTTTCTCCCAGGTGCTCGACCAGCCGCACCAGCGAGTCGTCTTCGCGATCGTGCGAAAGCGCGAGCACGTTGCCCACCATCACGTCCATGTCGCGAACGTCGCCAGCCGCCTTGCGCACCGGCGACACAGCTTTGAGCAGTTGCCTGGTCTTCTTTTTGCGATCCAGCATGAGGGCTTCGACAATCGCTTCCAGGCGGCGGGCTTCGGTGCGCAGGGAGTGCACTTCCTGGGTCGAAGGATCTGCGGGCAGCCGCTTCAGCGCCTTGCGCAACTTGCGAAGCGGCTTCTGAGCGTTCTTCAGCTCGATTTCCATCATCCTTTAGATTAAACCTTTGGGCCGGAGTGCAGAAGGACCGGTGGTGGGTCAAGTGGAGGAACGCCAACTCAGGGGCTAAAGCCCGCCGTTCATTCTGCCGCATTTTCGGCAGGACTTCAGTCGTGCCGTAAAGAGCGGGTTTTTGAAACACGCTGTACACAAATGGCACCAACCGCCGCCGAGCGGGCCGCCGGGTCGCTCGGCGGTGGAGCTATTGGAGCCGAGTTGGCGAAGTAAGTTAGTATCCGCCTGGCGTGAGCTTCATCTTCTGTTTGACATCTTTGGCCAGTTTTTCGATCTCGTTGGCCTTGCGCATCGCATTCACTGAAAGCGTGTCCTTGTCGGTCTTCTCGATCTCCAGCCTGAGGTCGGCTGCCAGTTCCAACAGCTTGGCGCTCTCCGCCGCCAGAAGCTTGCGCCGCGCTTCATTGATGGCCTCCATGTTGATCTGCTGGCCAGGGGGCGTGCTGTCCATTTCCGTTTCTAATTCGTCGAGAGGATCGGGTGTACGGACGGCTGCGGCCTGGAGGTAATTGCGGTTCCCGAAGCGCGGAGGCTGGCCGTTCTGGCCCCAGGCAGCAAGCGCAGACCCTGCGAGCAGAGCGGCGGCAAGGCGGCTCCAGCGGAGCTCGCGAATGAGTGGAAAGCAGAGGCCGCGGGCCGGCCGGGCCGTGGGGCTGGGGGACGTGCTGAAACGCATCGGGGAATCCTCCGTTCTACCCGTTACGATGCGCGGTGAAAGTAATCGGCTACATTCGCGCTCATACCTTAGCTACATTTGTCAATAGAAAAATTCTAGAATAGGGACATGGCGAACCCCGGCAAGCCGATCTCTCTATACCCGATGGAATACAGCGAAGCGGTTTCGGCTCTGCTCAAGGTGACGCCGGAACCCAAAGGAAAAACAATTGATGGGGGCAAAAATGAAAGCGTCCAAGACACTGCTGCAACGGCTACAGTCGTCACTCTTGAGCCTTCTGGAAAACGAGCAATTGACGGTGGAACAAAGGCT
>JBAUBR010000312.1:0-6865 GCA_049676965.1 Occallatibacter sp. | reverse complement strand
CGCGTGGCCCAGCACACCGTGAGCGAAACGCGCGATGCCGCCGAAAACGCCGCTGCGCTGGCGCAGCAGGCCGAAGTCCAGGCCGGCTACTCCCGCGTGCTGTCGCCGGTTACCGGCATCGTGAATGTGCGCGCGGCGCGCCAGGGCGAAGTGGTCTCCGCCGGCGAAGCAATTGTTACCGTGATGGACCTGAGCCAGACGTGGGTCTATGCGCCATTGCCCGAGACGGAGGCCGACAGCACCAAGCTTGGCGATAAGCTGCGCGTCGTGATGCCAAGCGGCGCAACCCTTTATGGCACGGTGATTGCCAAAGCCGCCGAGGCTGATTTTGCCACGCAGCGCGATATCAACAGCGGCCCCAAGCGCGATATCAAGACCGTTCAGCTCAAGCTGGCCATTGATAATCCCGGGGAGCAATTCGTTCCCGGCATGACCGCCGATGTTTATATTCCGAAGGCCAAACTGGTGAAGCAATGACCGACCGCGCGCAGCCGAATCCGCTTCAATACGGGCCGTCCGGGAACGGAAACGGCAAAGGTGCGCGGGCGGCGATGGCGGTGGAGAACCTCGTGAAGAAATACGGCACGTTTGAGGCAGTGAAAGGCGTGAGTTTCTCCGTTGCCGAGGGTGAGATCTTCGGCCTGCTCGGTCCCAACGGCGCGGGCAAGAGCACGCTTATCCGCATGATGACCACGCTCATTCCCGCCACCAGCGGGCGCGCGCTGGTTGCCGGCTTCGACGTCTCCAAGGATCCCGATGCGGTTCGCAATGTGATTGGCGTTATTCCCCAGGCGCTTACCAGCGATCCGGATCTTACGGTCGGCGAGAACCTGAGCATCTACGCCAAGCTCTATAGCGTTCCCCGCGCTCAGCGCGAAAAGAATATCGCCGAAGTTCTCGAAGCGGTGGACCTTACCAAGTGGCGCGAAGCGCAGACCAAGACGCTTTCAGGAGGCATGCGGCGCCGGCTCGAGATCGCGCGCGGCCTGGTGCACAACCCGCACATCTTTTTTCTCGACGAGCCCACCACCGGCCTCGATCCCGTTTCGCGCATGGCGGTGTGGGAGATGCTGGACAACCTGAGAAAGACCCGCAACCTCACCATGCTGATTACCACGCACTACATGGAGGAGGCCGACAAGCTCTGCGACCGCATTGCCATTGTGGATCACGGCACGCTGGTCGCCATGGGCACACCGATCGAGCTCAAGCAGGGCGTGCCCGGCTCCAATGTTGTCGAGGTGCATTTCGATCGCGATACCGAAGAATGGCAGGCGCGCCTGGAAAAGCTGACCGGAGTTACCAGTGTGAAAGCCGAAAGCGCTGGTTTCTATCGCGTGCTCACATCTTCAGGCTCGCAAACCACCATGGCGCTGGTTGAGCTTGCGGCAAGCCTGGGCGAGACGCTGACTTCGCTCAGCGTGCAGAACACGACACTGGATGACGTCTTTGTCCACTACACCGGACGGCAGTTGCGCGACGAGCAGGTCAAGTCGGTCTTCATGATGCCGCCGCGCCCGGGAGCACAGCCATGAACAGAATGCTCGCCATCATCGAGCGCGAGATGCGCAAGTTTTTCCGCTCGCCGATGCTCATGATCATGTCGATGATGCTGCCCATCGTGCAGCTCATCATTCTGGGTAATGCGTATGGCGGAAAGATCCGCGGCACGCACGTGGCCATTGTGGATCACGATCATGGGCCACAGGCGGTCAAGGTTCGTGAGGCCTGCGATGCCGTGGCCGCCAACATCGCCACGTTCAAGACCGTGAATTACACCGACGAGGACACGGCGCGCACTGATATCCGCACCGGAAAGATCGACGCGGCCATCGTGATTCCCGCGCAGTATTCGCGCCGCGTCTACGCGCAGGACGCGCCGCGGCTGGGGCTGGTTGTCGACAATTCGGACCAGTTCACCAGCTCCAGCATCGAAAGCGAATTGCAGTCGCTGGTGGATGCGCTGAACGCGCCGGTGATCGAGGATCGCATTGTCAAGTCGGTTGCGCTCGAGGTTGTCGAGCTCTATCCCTATATCTCGTATATGAAGTTTCTGCTGGCGGGGTCGTGCGCGCTGGCCATGTACATCTCGGTGATGATCGGCGGGGGAATGCTCTACATCGACGACAAGGCGCGCGGGGTTCACGAGGGCTACCTGGTCACGCCGATCTCGAAGCTGGAGCTGGTGATGGGTATGAACGTCGCCGGCGCCATCAAGGCGGTGCTTTCGGGCATGTGCCTCACCATCATCGGATCGCTGATGGCGGGGCTGGGCACCATCTTTCATCCCATGCAGATGCTCGAGCTGCTGGTGCTCATCCTCGGCATCTCCATCGCGTTCAACGGCATGATGTTCCTGATGATGGTGCGCGTGGACGACCCGCTGGTGCCGCGCGCCATGTTCGGCGTGCTTAACACTCTTTTGTTTTTTCCCTCGGGCGCCGTGTTTCCGATCGTGGCGTTTCCAAAATGGCTGCAGGCGATCGCCATCGTCGATCCGTTTACCTACGCGATTCATGGATTCCAATCGATCCTGCTCAAGGACGGCGGTTTCGTTTCGATTGAATACGATGTGTTGTTTCTGTTTACCTTCGGCATCGGTGCATTGCTGATTGCCACGCCGCTGTTCAAACGCACGCTCTAAAGGCAGGGACTAAGGGACTAGGGGACCTGGGGTCCGAGATCGAGACGAGTTTCCGGCCAGCAACTTGTAACTCCGGAATGCAACGAGGCGGTCCACTCCTTGTGGGAGGGTGGGCCGCCTCGGCGCGTTGGATGCAGAGGCGTCGGTGAAAACAGTCTTTTATGTCCAATGAGGCCGAAGACCGCCGGCCACGCCGATGGAGCAGGAAAGTAGGCAAAAAAATCCCGCGGGCATCGCTCATTCCCACGCAAACAGGTGTATGTTTAGCTCTTACAGGCAGTAGCAACTTGTCCGTGATCAGAAGCCCTGGGCCATTCTTTCCATCAAGGCGGCGCGGAGGTATCTCGATGCAGCTATCGTTGGACAAACTGAGTCTCCGCAGGTTTCGGTTTTATGTGATTGTCGGGATCATTCTGGCATCGGTGTGGGGAATTCAGGTTTACATGTATCACAAGATATTCGAGATGCCTGGCACCATATTTTCCGCGTCGTCCGGGACCCCTGCTCCGCCCAGCGATTGGCAGAAGATGTCGGTCCAGGCGATGTCTGACACCAACGCCCTGCTGACTACGCTTGGAACCGCGCTCCTGGGAGCGATAGGACTGATGTTGGTCAAGGCGCGTGAGACTTCAAAATCGCTGCATATGTGGGCGGCCTTCCTGGCGGCCGTGAGCGGGGGCGCCTCATTGTACTTCGGGTATGTCAGTCATCTGAATCTCCTGGCAATGATCAGCAACCAGACCTTTAACCCCTACGATCCCGTTTATCTCTTTTCCAGCCACACTCAGTTCTATCTGCTGCTGGCGGGCGCCTTCTTCTTTGCCGATTTCGCGTTTCACGATCTAAGTGAAAGCGAGGGGACTTGACATGAGGTACAAGACATCGGAGAAGATACTGCTGGCTTCGATTCTCCTGTCTCCGGCCGCGCTCGCGCCACAGATGCCTCCGCAGCCGGGGAGACTGGCTATTTCGTCCGATCCCCAGGGTGCAATCGTCACCATTAATGGGCAGCGAGTGGATCAACATACCAATGCGACATTCGTTGTATCTCCGGGCACTTACACTGTATCGGTCAGCCTGGAGGGAAAACTAAATTGCCCTGGGACCAGTCTCACGGTCTCCGCCGGGCAGACGGTCGCGCGCGAGTGCACCGCTTCGGGTTGGCGTTAGAAGTAGCGTTGGCAAAGATTTGCCGGCCATCCTACCGTGAGCACCGTCCTACGCGTGTTTCGCCATCCGCTGGCGCATCGGCTCGTTGTCGGCGTAGACGCGCCACTCGGCCAACTTGCCGTTTTCGATGACGGCGCGAAAGACCGCCGGGGTTTGCCAGCGGTTTTCCTCACTCAATTCGGGGCTCCGCTCGCCGTCGGCGGTGTAGGTTCCCTTCGCGGAGCCGAGCATCACGACGACTTCGCCGTTGCAGTACGTTTCCTCAATCGCGATCATGTAATCGGGGACCACGCGGAAGTAGCCGGCCCAGCCGGCGCGCATCTTGTCGCAGCCTCCGACGACGTTGCCGAGCGAATCGATGAAGCGGTGGTCGGCGGTCATCAGATCGGCCAGCGCCGCGACATCGCGGTGGTTGATCGCCTGAACAAATGCGCGGGCGATGGATTCGGGTGAGACCGTCACGCCAACATTCTAATGTAGTGGGCTACTTTGGTCTCTTTGACATCTTGTCCATCGTAAGGAAGAAGAGAAACCCTACGACCGCAAATAAGATCAAGAACCACGGTTGAAGCACGAAATTCATGACTGGAGAGTTCAAGAAGCCGGTTGACATGTGGAGATCGCTCCTATTCAGGCTGTTAGCTGTGCCGCTCTTTCCGCTTCCCGCTAATCCGCTACCCATTTAAGCACGGTTGTTGCGTCGTTGGCGCCGCGGTGTATACTTGCCGCCTCTCCCAAGACTCAAATCGATGGAAATCCAGGAAAGGCGGAATTCCCATGCCCAGTTACCTTATGCAGGTCGCCTACGGTGCTGAAGGGCTCGCGGCGATCGTCAAGAATCCTCAGGACCGCACCGAGGCAGTGCGCAAACCAATCGAGAAGCTCGGCGGCAAACTGAGCGGCGCGTGGTTTACATTCGGCGATTACGACGTAGCAGTGATCCTCGAGATGCCGGACAACGTGAGCGCCGCGGCGCTGGCCTTCGCGTTCGGCGCGGGCGGGGCGTGCAAGAGCGTGAAGACCACTCCGCTGCTGAGCCCCGCGGAGGCGGTTGAGGCGATGAAGAAGGCCGGAAGCACCGGCTACAAGCCGGCCAAGGCCAGGAAGTAGCTTGCAGCCGACGAAGCGAACGATCTGAGCGAGTGCGATTTGCCTCGTGATCACGGCGACCCTCGGACTGTGGCTCTTGAAGCAGAAGCCGGAGCCGCTCAAGGGACGCACGTTTCGCAAAGACACATTTGCCGGCTACGTGCATCTTTCGGTAACACAGTACTCCGCCGCGGAGAAGGAGTTGACCGGAACAGCCACCGCCGACCTGGGGGCAACGAGCGAGAGCGGCGAGAAGGCAGCTCAGGAGTACCAGGGGCTTGACCGTATCTGGCTCCAGATCGAGGACATCCGGCCGCCCGGCAGATCAGGGGGCACCATCATTGTGGGCGGGACCGACGCGCCCATGGAGATACGCGGCCTCGATATCCGCGGCAGCAGCAGCTTTCGATGGCAGGTCAAGCCCGTTCGGGCCTCGGCGTTCTATCCCTTCGACTCTTACGTTGCCGCCATGCATCCGGTGCTGCTATGGCAGCGAGTGAAGGGATCGGGCGTGTGGGATTACATCCCGGTCGATACGGTGGATGCGGACTTTTCCGCGGCGAACTTCACCGCCAAATATTATGCCGGGCCGGAAGACGCGAACTGGTTCACGCTCGAGCTCACTCGTCCCCTGTGGCTGCGCGTGGTCGCCGTCCTTGCCGTTGGACTGCTCGTGGTGTGGGCGGTGCGATTGCCGTTTTCGCCGAAGGCAATCGATCCCGCCGAACTGCTGGCATTATTTGTCGGCGTCTTCGGCCTGCGTTCGTCGTTGCTCTCCGGCGCGCCTGTCTTTCCCAGTCTTGTCGATTACTTATCCATTCTTATCTACACCTATGTTGTCGCCATGCTGCTGCTGAGGCGATTCTACGTCGTGCAGCCGCCGGTGTGCAGGTACTGCAAGTCCGATCTGCACTGCGGCGCAACGGTGTGCGCGGCGTGCACGCGGCCGGTTGTGAGTTGACGCGATGGAGCCTGGCTGAGATGCTTTCCCACCCTTTCCGCAAAGAACGCGGAAAGGATGGGGCACGGGGGCTGGTGGCGAGAGGGAATGCGCGGGTGGGCATCCTGCCGCCCGAATCCCGCAACACTTTAGTAATTCCAGCGCATTTTAAATCCCTCAGAATTCCTTTGATTTTGCCGATTTCCTGAATGTCGCCGAGATCAAGTGCTGGCGGCGACGGGGTTTAGCAGCTTTGCAGCGGCCATAGCAGGAAAGAGGTATGGCAATTCCTGAACTGCCATGGCATTAAAGAAGAAGGATATTGTCTAGCCTTTCGCCGGCTGCAGGCAAAATGCAGGCAGAAAAGAAGAGATATCTATGAAGCTATCCGGATGGATCCTCGCGCTGGTTTCTACGGCCTGCGCTCTGGCAACGGCAAACACCTTCGCACAAAGGACGGCCTACAACGCTGCTCCCTCCGTTGTGCCCGCGTCGGCCGAGTGGCCGGCGATGAATAATGAAGCCGCTACGGTGCAGGCAACCCTGAACCAGTTCGATTCCGCGGTGGCCTCGCGCGACGTCGAGCAGCTTCAGGCTGTCGGCATCAAGGCGGGCAGCGCGAAGAGCTGGCAGAGGTTTTTCAGGAGCAACCCCGCCGCTACGGTGACGGATGATTGCCCGGCTTCGACGCTGATCATTTTGAGCGACACAGCAGTGTGGAGCTGCACCGAGACGGTGACCGTCATCTCCGAAGGCAAGCCGGTGCCGTTTGCACTGGGCGTCCGCTTCATGTTTGCCAAGAAGAACGGGGTGTGGACGATCGCGGATCGAAGGTAGGCCGCTCGCTTCAGCCGTAGAACTGGTTGCATAATTATCGCTCGGCCGAGTGAGCCCGTCCCTCAGGGGCTATTGAACGCTGCAAAACAAATGTCCGGTTCGGATCACTCTGGAGATCGCGGGCTTTGAAAGGGCACGGCTTCAGCCGTGCCGCAAATGCACAATAAAATCGAGGGCTTTAGCCC
>JBAUBR010000311.1:0-3819 GCA_049676965.1 Occallatibacter sp. | reverse complement strand
ATGAAGCGCCCTTCGATATCGAGTCGATCTACCACGACGAAAAGTTCACGTATATCAAAACGAGCGCACCGGAGAAGTTCTCTGTCTATGAGATGAAGGACGGCAAACCGGACCTCATCAACTACGACCTGCGCGAAGGCACATACATCATTCCGAAAGTTATGGATTCCGGCTACGTGGAACTCGGGAAGAAGCGCATGGAATTCTCTCGCAAGGGATAGCCACACTCAAACGAAACGGGGCGGACAATGACTGAGACTACGATCAATGCGCAGCAGGCGGTTCCACCAGAGCCGGAACTCGTCAGAGACGTGCATGAGCCTAAGGGCGTGTTACGTAAGAATTTGAAGCCGTTCATATATCTTGGGGCGGCGCTGCTCGTTATCCTGGCTGCCGTATTTAGCGGTACGAGTAAGAAGACACCCTCTCAACAGGCAGCGGCGCGACACGAACCGCCGCAACCCACTGTGCAAGACAACACAGACAACAACGTCCAGGACCTCAAGAACCAGCTTGCCGCCGAGCAACAGAGGCAGGCTCAGCAGGCAGCAGCTACCGGCGACCCAGCGCTTGCCACTGCAACTCCGGCACAGCAGGCTGCCGCCGCAAGATACAGTTCGACTGGCCAAACCGTTCCTTGCGTTCCTGGTCAGCCTTGCGCGCAGCCAAACATCTACGGCCAGCAGACAGGCCAGCCCTCTATTTCTCCTCAAGAGCAAGAAGCTCAACAACTAGCAGCCAAAGAGAGAGAACTGGCATATAACTCGCGATTTGCATCGAATCTTGTATATACACACCAGCCGGAGGCAGCGGTCTCGCAACACGCTCCGGAAGGAGCGGAGGTTACGACTGTGGCTGGCTCTTCACAAGGTCCGAACTCATACGCGGCCGCCGCCACTCAAACGGGCAGCAGCCTTGTCGCGGCTCGTCCTGCCGGTGACCCGTCACCAGCAGTCAGGCAAGCGTCGATCAAACAGGGTCCCGAAGTGAACATCGACTCTGCAGTGGGCCAGCCCTACGTCATCTATGAAGGGCTCACGATGGACACCGTGTTGATGAACCGGCTTGACGGCGATTCCGTTGGCCCAGTGAAAGTGCTCGTCTCAAATCCCGTCTATTCTCATGATGGTCAGCATGTGCTCGTTCCGGAAGGGACAATCGTACTGGGCGAAGCGAAGAAGATCGGCTCCAACGGCTTCGGCCAACAGCGCCGCATCGCGGTCACATTTCACCGCATGCTTATGCCTGATGGCTACTCAGTAGACCTCGATCAGTTTCATGGTCTCGATCAGATTGGGGAGGAAGCCCTGAAAGACAAGGTAAATAACCACTACCTTGAGATTTTCGGCACCTCAATCGCCCTCGGCGTTATTGCGGGCGCAGGCCAGATCACGCAGGGTGGGGGCGCGATTACGACGAGCGGATCACAGGCGTTTACTACCGGAGCTGCCAGCGGCGTTTCGCAGTCGGCAACCACAGTCCTAGATCGATTCATACAGATTCCGCCAACGATCACCATTCGGGAGGGTCATCGGGTCAAGGTCTATTTCACCCAAGACATGCTTCTCCCGGCGTACGAGAACCATACAATCCCCAATTCGTTCTAAGGAGCGTCTATGCGACGTAAAACGGGACTCATTGCTCTTACCGCCACTCTCACATTCATGGTCGCCGGATGCCAAAGCCACCAGGCAAAGGTTGATGCACTTCAGAAGGAATATGACCAACTCAACCAGCAATTTGCCAAAGACTGTTCGGCAGAGTATCTGAAAGTCCCGCCTACACTCAGCCCAAAGTGTACGGACGAGAGCAAAAAGCTGGGCGAAGCCGGCAAGCGGCTTCAAGAGGAACGCGCAAAGCAGTAATCATCGGGAGGATCCAATGCTCAAGCAGTTCATTCTCTCTGCGCTCATTGTGAGCGCAGCGCCGATATCCTATGCCCAATTTGGTTCGGGCATCGTGTTCGATCCGACCCAGTCGGCTCACGCCGCCCAACAGATTCTCCAGGCAAACCAGCTCTATACCACTACTGTCGAGACAGAACGGAATGTTATCGGAGCCTACAATCTCGCACAGAAGATGGCCAATCTTCCGCAGGCGCTCTACACCTCCTACAGCAATTTGGGACGTCAACAGTGGACCATCCTAACTCAGCCGGCGAATACCTATGGAAACTCGATTCCGTGGATGAACGCTGCCTCGGCCGGTTACGGTGCTTCTGCAGCCAACCAAACGGCCAGCATCCCGCGTACCGGTCAGATCTCCGGCTACGGCTCTTTGAGCCCTGAAGGTCAACAAGCCATCGCCGCACGCGGCGCGACGGTTGACCTCTCTGATGCGGTCAACGCGAGTAGCTTGCAGACCGCAGGCACTATAAGAGCCAACTCCACACAGCGGGAGGCTGATATCAGTCGGCTCGAAGCGGCCACTCATTCATCCGATCCATCGCAGCATACCGAGATGGCGACCCTGCAACGGATCAACCAGGCACTATTGATCGAATTGCGCGCTCAGCAGGACACCAATCAGATGCTCCAGGCCCAGCAACTGCAGCAGATGATCGGTCAAAAAGTGCAGCAGGACAATCTCAAATCGTTGTTCCAAACCGGTAACGGTTATCAACAAACTTTCAATACGGTGACGCCGCAACAAACGACAGCGGGCACCCAGTGGGCGTTCCATTACTGAGTAATGCCGGAGGCAAGCATGGACTTCTTAATTCTCATCAAGAATGGGTGCGACAATCTCACGGCGACGGCAGCGCCGTCTGTCGATTCGCTCGGCCTGCATATGGTGCTATCGCTAGCCACAATCATGATGGCCTGGTTCGGCGTGCAGGAAGCGCTTGCCTCCGCGCAGGGTGGTCCGGGCTTCAATATGGCGAAGTTTCTGAATTTCTTCTTGCTCCTCACTTTCGCCTACTGTTTCGTAAAGTTTTACGACGGCTCAATTCCGGGAATCGGGTATTCGTTGAAGAGTTTCATTAGTGGGGGCACAAGCAGCCTGGTTGACTACATCGGGAACGATTCGACTCAAGAGGTTCAGACGACGATCCACAATGCGCTGGCAAAAGTGGGGACGATGTCACCGTCTTTGACCGAGCCCTATACGCTTCTCTGCACGTACACGGTACAAATCATTCTGAGCATTTTGACCGCTCTAATTGCAGTCATCATTGCTTATGGGGCGATCGGAGCAACCATTATAGGTTTACTCGGCCCTGTATTCATTCCATGGATGGTATTCGACAAAACAGACTTTCTGTTCTGGGGATGGCTCAAGGCTTTCCTGGGCTTTGAGTTCTACAAGGTTGTAGCCGCTGCAACCCTGAGCGTAATGAGCCATCTGCTGATCAGCTATCTCACCAGCGGTGCGATGAACGTTGATGACCCCAAGAACCTCATTTACCTGATGCCTGCACTCCTGATGTTGTGCATTGTTGCGGGGTTCATTTTGCTCAAGATTCCCACTATGACGGCATCGCTCTTCTCAGGCCACACGGGTGGCCACGGCAGCGGAATGGGCGGACTTATTACCGCTGCGCTTCTTAAGGGACTTTAGAGAAACTGGAGGACTTTGTATGACGACTGCGACGAAGCCAACACCCGAGATCACGCGCGCTGCAGAGCGGTATCTCGAACAATACGGAGACCCGCTCGTGATGAATACCTATCTCAAGGTCATCATCCTCGTGTGAGCGTTAGGTGAACCACAGGGCTGGTCAAGATTGCGGGTTTTGACCTTGCAGGGCGGCCAAGCGTGGTTTCTGTGCGGCTTTCCAGCGGTCGGGTAGCCAGTCCGGCAGCTCCCTGGCGCGTA
>JBAUBR010000310.1:0-19259 GCA_049676965.1 Occallatibacter sp. | reverse complement strand
ATTCCTCATCCGTAACGTCGCTGGGATAGCCCCTTCGATTCGGCTTCATGCCTCGAGCATGAACAGCTTCGACCGGAAATCCCTATCCCAATGCAAACAATGGAACAAAGTTAATAACAGGCTCTAGCTTTCGCACTTGCAGGCCACTTCAAGATGCCGGGCAAAACGACTCAGGAGATTCGATGAAGAAATGGTTCATGCCGATCATGTTAGCCGCCGCAGTTCTGGCGTTCGCGACTCTAATTACTCCGGCTTCGCGGCCACAGGATGCACCCCGGAGGATCGAAGTTATCGCTAAGAGATTCTCGTACGATCCTGGGGAGATCACTCTGAAAAAAGGCGAACCAGTGGTGCTGGTCATCAAGAGCGCGGATGTGGCTCACGGCCTGCAGGTTCGCGAGTTGAAGATCGATGTTAAGGTAGGCGCGGGCGAGACAGCCGAGGTACAATTTACGCCGCAAAAGACCGGGACTTTCATTGGACACTGTTCCGTTTTCTGCGGGGCTGGCCACGGTTCGATGAAACTGACGCTGCGTGTAGTCGACTAGGTCCTTGGCAGGGGACTTTCGATTGGCAGCGGAGAACACAACAAATCTTTATGTCATAAGTCGCAGGAGCTACGAAGCAATGTCGGCCATGGCAGATGTTCCCGAACAAATGAGTGTTGCCGAACCTCCGCGCCGGGCGTTTCTTGGTTGCGCACTGGCTGCGGTGGGAGGCCTGGCAAGTGCGGCAATGGCCGTTCCGCTGGTGCGCTTTGCTGCCTTTCCCCTTCGCGCGCAGGCGGAGGGGGCTTCGTGGTCCGATGTGGGCAAGGCGGATGAGTTCCGCGCACTCAGCGAGCCGGTTGAACGCACGATTGAGGTTGACAGGGTCGATGGATGGCGGCGCTACGCGATGGAGAACGGTGTCTATGTGGTGCCTGCCGATGCGGGCAACATGAAAGTGCTTTCGTCCACATGCCCGCACCTGGGCTGCACATTGCGCTGGATCGGCGAGAAAAAGAAGTTTATCTGCCCCTGCCACGGAGGCACGTTCACGAGCACCGGCGTCCACGTTGCCGGGCCGCCGCTCCGCGCGATGGACGAACTTGAAAGCAAGGTTGAGAACGGCGTGCTCAAGGTGCGCTTCCAGCACTTCCGTCAATTGATCGCTCAAAAAGAGCCCGTCGGCTGAGGCCTGGAGAGAGCATGCCGGAGACTAGGCACGCAGTGGCAGTAGAGAGGCGGCGAACTGCCGGCTGGATGGAATGGCTGGACCGCCGCACGGGCATCAGGTCGCTGCTGCATGAAGTGCTTGACGAGCCGATTCCGGGAGGCGCTCGCTGGGCTTATGTTTTCGGATCGGGGCTTCTGTATCTTTTCCTGTCCCAGGTGGTCACCGGTGTTTTTCTCGTGCTCTACTATGTACCTTCCTCCGATCATGCGCATACTACGGTTTCTTATATCTCCAAAGTCATCGACTCGGGTTTGTTTCTGCGCAGCATCCATGCCTATGGCGCGACGGCCATCGTCGTCCTTCTCTTTCTGCATATCTCGCAGACGCTGCTTTACGGTTCTTACAAAGGCCGGCGCGAGTTACTCTGGCTGTCGGGATGCTTTCTGCTCGCGTTAATGCTGGGCATGGCATTTACCGGCTATCTTTTGCCATGGGATAAGAAGGCCTACTTTGCGACGGCAGTAGGAACGAACATCATCAGCGAAGTTCCTTTGATCGGAGCGCCTTTACAGCAGATTCTGCAAGGAAGCTCGCAGATGGGGACATTGACGCTATCGCGATTCTTCGTGCTCCATGTTTTTGTGTTGCCCGGGACGCTCATCGCGTTCATTGCCGCGCACGTCTTCTTTTTCCGCAAGGCAGGGCCGGCAGGCCCCTTCAGCGAAGATCCCGTTGAACCCCGGTTTGCGAGGGAGAGATTCTTTCCACGGCAGCTCGCGATGGATATGGCCGCGGCCTTGGTGATCGTTCTTGCGCTTGCGGCGGTGGCGTACTTTTATCCGATTCATCTTGGGCCGGAGGCCAACGTATCTGACACAACTTATATTCCGCGGCCCGAGTGGTATTACCTGCCGATCTTCGAATGGCTGAAGATATTAAGCGGAAGATGGTCCTTTCTTGGCGGCATTGTGCTGCCGACGCTGCTCGCATTACTTTTTGCAGCGATTCCATTCATTGACCGCGGACGCGAACGGCGGCCCTGGCGGCGGCCTGTCATCGTCACGGGATTTGCGATTTTCGTGCTCTGCTATGCCAGCCTCGGTGCGCTGAGCGCTCTCCAAGATAGAAGCGACCCGAATGTGGCGGCGCAACTGGCGCGGCAAAAGCAGGCCGAGATCGACTACATGCGCCAGCCGTTTCAACCGGAGTCTTCCCTTCCGGCACCAGGCGTAGCAGCAGCGGCGCCGGCGCCTACGAACCCGCTCGCGGCCAGGGGCGCGGCTATATTTGCTGCCGGACCTTGCAGCGGGTGCCATGGAGATAGAGGCCAAGGCTCGGACGTGGCGCCAAAGCTGATCGGCGTAGGGCAGAAGCTTTCTGCCGATCAGCTTGCATTCCTGCTGCACCACCGAACCACCATAATGATTCAGGGAGGGATGCCTCCAGTGAACCTGAATGAAGCGGATACTGAGGCTTTGGTTGCGTATCTGCGTAGCTTGAAATGATGCCGGGGTTTGTGTATGACCGCGACAACTTACAACCTGTGTGAAGAGGGATTGGCAAGGTCATCGACGGCCGCTCTGCCGTTTGCCATCGGTTTCTATTTTGCCTTTCGGATCATGATCGTGGTGCTCGCGGTCCGATTGCTGGGGACGGATGCGCGGGCGGGAGCGGGAATCAACCTGGCGTTCAATTTCTTTTTTCTCATCTTAGTGGCATTCTGCTCGCTTGGCGAGATTCAGTATCCGCTCCGCCGGATGGCGCGACTGGCGAGCGTTCGCTGGGTCTTCATATTCCTTGCGGTCAGCGGTTGCAGCCTGTCATGGACCGTCGCGGCATCGCTCCCGGCAGCTATTGCGTATTGGTGCGCGATGGCTGCCGATGTGGCGATTGTTATTCTGCTGCTGCGCGCGGGGCCGCTGACCGATGCTGCCTACTCGCTGTTGAAGGGCTACGTGTGGGGCGCGTGCGGTGTGGCGGCGATCGCCTGGATTATGCCCGCCCAGTCGGATCTTCGCCTGGGAGACGAGGAGTTTCTGGGACCGAATCAAATCGGCTATGTCTGCGCCTTCGCTTTTCTTCTGGCGCAGTATCTGATGCTCAAGAAAGACGGAAGATGGAGAATTCCGGCATTGCTGCTCGCTGTTACAGTTCTCCGCAGCCTTAGCAAAACCACAATTCTGGCATTTCTCATCTGCGAATGCTTCATGCTGATCAAGGATCGATCGATGAGCCGCAAGACGAAACTCTGGCTCTTCATGGCGGCGGGCCTGGTTATCGTTGCCTTCTCGAGCCTGTTGGCGGCCTATTTTGACGCGTACACAAATACCGGGAATGAGTCTGAGACGTTGACCGGACGGCTCGGCATATGGGCTTACTTTCTGGGGGAAGCGATGCAGCAGCCCTGGATCGGCCATGGATTTCATTCGGTCTGGAAAGTTATCCCGCCATTTGGGAGCGACCAATTCGAAGCGCGACACGCCCACAACGAATTGCTGCAGCAGTTCTACGCGTACGGCGCGTTGGGTGTGTGCCTGTTCGCCGGAATCTATGGGAGTTTCTTTCGGCAGGTACGGCGACTTGAGCTCGGCCGCGTCAAGACGTTCCTCTTCGCGCTGTTGATCTTTGTCCTGGTGCGCGGACTCGCCGATACCGAAGCCTTCGATCTCTCGCTTCCGCTATGGACGATCACTTTGTTCGGAATTCTTGTCGAACGGGAGTGCGCGGCAAGCAGAGGAGCAATGGCTTGTTTACCGCGAGACCGTATCGATCTCGCAGAAGCGGCGACGAATCCCGCCGGCGCCAGATAAAGGCTCCAAAATTCGGGATCGCGAGCATCGAGCGCAGATTCTCGCGATCCCGCGCCTGTAATCGGTTTGTCATTCCTTTGTCCACTGCCATCCGAAACAAGGCAATATCGGTCAGAATGACAATATCGATGGAAATAGGAAGGAACGGTATCACAATGATCCATGACATTGAATTCGCATCGGAAGTGAAAGACGATTCCCCACCGCCGGTCAATCGCGGCAGCATCCTCATTGTCGAAGACGATCCGCGGATGCAAAAGATCCTGTGCAGGGTATTCACAGATGAACAGTACTCCCCGGTTCTGGCCGGAGATGGTCAATCGGGATTGGATTTATTTCTTCGCGGCCGTCCCCGTGCTGTCGTTCTCGATCTCATTCTTCCAAAAATCTCAGGGCGCGAACTGTGCCAGAAATTCAAGAACCACTCGTGCGAAGTTCCGGTGGTGGTGCTGAGCGCGATTACGGATGTTGCGGATAAGGTGCTGCTGCTGGAGCTGGGCGCCGACGATTATGTCACTAAGCCCTTCAGCCCGCGTGAGCTCACCGCCCGCGTTCAAGCCGCCATCCGCAGGCAGCATAAGCCAGCCGTCCACTCGGTTTATCGCTTTGGCGATTGCGAGGTCGACTTCAGGAAGATGACTGTTTTGCGCGGCGAAAACAATGTCACTCTCACGGCCCACGAATTCAAGCTTCTGAAGTTCTTCACCGAGAACGCCGAACGCGTGCTGACTCGCGATGTTCTGCTCAACGAGGTCTGGGGCATGAACTTGTATCCAACTACCCGGACCGTCGACAACCAGATGCTGAAACTTCGCCAAAAGCTGGAATTGGATCCGGCGAATCCGAAGCATCTGCTGACGATCTATGGCGCTGGATACAAGTTTGTGCCGTGAACGCGACCCATCGGCCTGAAGGCAAAGACGGTTGAGTGGCGCGTCGCTCGCGATGCGGCTTCGCACTTCGATTTAAGATAGCGCACTCGAGAGCGTCCCTGCGCGAATCAGGGCGTCTTTGGCTATCGAGGATGGCGAGTCGAGGCCGTGCCGGATGCGCCATGCCTGATAGAAGCCGTGAATCACGGAAAACTCCAAACTACCGGCGGTGCGCTCGTCGGATACGGCGCGCGCGACAAAAAGCGAGTGGCTGCCTACTCTATTGACCGACTCGATCTCCATTTCGCGAACGCGCGGAGAGAATATGGGGACGGGAAGCCTAAGTTTCGGGGACAACCTGGTTGGAAAAGGAAGATCGCTGAATTCGATGGAAGCGACATTGTGGTTGGCTGCAAGCGCGAATGCAACAGGAGCCTGCTCGATGGGAGTGACACTCAGAGCGAAACGGCGAGCGCTGGCGAGGAACTGCGCAGGGATCTTCGATGCGGTGAGCGCAAAGGCAAAGTGGTCTTCGTCCGCGTCGCTCATCACGTTGATAGGAAACATGCTCGCCCGGCCAGGCTCGGCGACGGTGACCAGCGAGATAGGGCGAGGACAAGTGAAGAGCACGCTCATCGCGCGCTGCTCAAGGGGAGATAGTTTTATTTTGGACGTGCTGTGGTGCTGCCTCCATCGCCGATGCACCTCGTGCGCATACATGCGGAGCCTTGGATGGCAGTAGTTGACGGCGCTGCGCGCCTCGAAGACGAGAATCGCCGACTTGCCCGCCTGAATTGTATCCGTGCACCTCAGGCCCAGTTTGCCGAGCAGCCGCTGTCGATTGACGGCTTCACGAAAGTCGAGCGACATGTGCGCGCATTCACTCTCGCTGGGAATGCTCGCTGCGTCGAACGCAATCCAGAATGTACATGGAATGGTGGACGCCGGGCCGTGGCAGCGGGTCACGTTGCGCGGCGGCCCGAATCCATGCAGCCACACTGCGACCTCGTCCTGCGGCTGCGGCTGACCGATAAAAAATCGCATGGGGAGAGTGTCTGCGCCGAAGACGATGTCTTTGAGCACCTGACGTAATCTTGTCTTAAGTTTCGCAGCGCGGCCAGTCCACATATCAATCTTCACTCCGAATGAAATCGCCGATTGGCGTATTCACAAAGAGTTACCCGCAATGACGCAGGAAAACGGAAACCCGATCCGCCTTTCCATTCGACCGGTTCCACCAGCCGTGCCGAGGAGAACCTTGCCAGAAGCGGACGCGTGATCGTCACGGCCGCCATGCGGATCAGGCCGGCACCTACGCACGCATGCGGGCCCGCTCCAAATGTCAGTTGGCGAATGCGGCGCCGCTTTACGTCCAATCGATGCGGATGAACGAAGCTCTCCGGATCGTGATTCGCCGCGAGGACTTCCAAGACGATCCGGTCTCCCTTGCGAATGTGGACGCCGTGAAACTCAGTGTGATCGCTCGCGCACCTGAAGAGAATGCGCGGAAGACCGGAGTGGCGCAGCAGTTCTTCCAAGGCCTGCTCCACGGCCCGGGGCTCGCGATGCAGAATTGTCCATTGCCCCGGGAACTTGAGCAACGCGAGCCAGGCATTCGCCAGCAGGCAAGGCAATGTGTGTGCGAGAGCTATGAATCCGGAGTCGCGCAAGGGCTCCGGGCCTGACGGGAAACAACTGCGAATCCTCGCGTTGACCGCCTTGGCGCTGACTTTGAGAGAAGCGTCGAGCGGCTCCGCAGCTGCTGCCGAAATGGGTTCGGCGATGCCCCTGAGCCGCTCCGCCTGGCGCAGGTCGATATTCGTGACCATGGCGGCAAGCATGAGACACAAGGGGCGCGCATAGGCGTCGAGTAAATCCACGGGGTGGTCCGGCGAAAGGTTCTTCATTTGCGTGCGCGCAGCGGATGACAAGGCCCTGCGCCACACGCGTAACTGGGCGGGGGAGAGAGCATCGCGCGTGTCTCTTCTCATTTGTGCAATTACGTTTTCCTGCGGCGGCCGAGAGGGTGCGCCGACGCCCGAGCCGGCCGGATAGAAGCTCGCGCATTGAAATGCCGCGAGAACGTCGGCGTAGTGGCTCAGAACCCAGGCGTTCATTGAAGTGTCGAAGTGGGGAGCCCTGGTTTGCGGCAAAAACCGGGGATCGACCGGACCGCATATGTGCAGGCGTTCATTCATAAGTTGGGCGAGCCCCCAACAATATATACAAGTAATCTCGCGACGGCTTGTCACCACATTGTCATAACTCCCGATCAATTTCCGGGGTCGGACTTTGCATTGCCAGGAGCCAACAATCGAATGACCACGGAGTGACAAGCCGGTGACAACCCTTTATCTGCTGTTCGGCAAGGATGAAGAATGTCCGCGCAGAGTGAACAGGGCGTCGTTGGGTGGCTGGAACGCGGTGTCCTGCTCCTGGCGATCGTCTTCTTCTGCGTTCACAGTCTGCCTCGCGCGTGGAGGTCGCTGAACACCGATTTTCCAAACTATTACTTGTCCGCCAGGCTGGCGCACGAAGGCTTTGACACCGCGCGCATGTATGAGTGGACATGGCTGCAGCGCGAAAAGGATCACCGGGCCATCGACATCCGCATTATCGGGCTGTTACCCATAACGCCGTTTTCGACATTGGTCATGTGGCCGTTGGCGGCCCTGCGGCCGCTTACGGCCAAACACATTTGGATCCTTACCAATCTGGTCCTATTGGTTCCACTCTGCTGGATTGTTCGCTCAATGACCGGACTGACATGGCAGAGAATTGCCCTGGTCTTTGCGCTCAGCTTTCCTTTGCATCGCAATCTACTTTACGGCCAGTTTTATATTGTTCTGCTCGTCTTGATTGCGGGGGCGTGTTGGGCTTATCTGCGCGGGCATCACGCCTTGGCCGGTGTGCTAGTGGCGATTGCAACGGCGTGCAAGCTCTTCCCTGCCCTTTTCTTTATCTTTTTCCTGCGGCGCCGCGCCTGGCGCGCACTCGCTTCCGGAGCTATAACCGGAGCAGGCTGCGCGGCCGCTTCTGTCGCCGTCTTTGGATGGAATGTGCACCGCACTTATTTGCGCGAGATTCTGCCATGGGCGTTGCGTGGTGAGGGCCTGCCGCCCTACGCGACGGCGAGTGCTTCTATTTCGAGCGTTCTGCACTATCTTTTTCTGGCTGAGCCGCAGTGGAACCCGCATCCGTGGCGTAACTCGCCTCTAATCTATGCGCTGCTGCTGCCAACGATCCAAATGGCGGCCCTGGCTCCCGCGATCCTGCTCATCCGCCTCGGCGATCGCAGTGAATCGCGAATCCTTCTTGAGTGGTCTGCGCTGCTCGTAGCAGCGCTTGCCGTCTCCACGATTCCCGCGTCGTACAACTTTGTCTTGCTTGCCTTCCCGGTTTGTGTGTTAACGGCTATTCTGCTGCGGCGCAAGAAATATAGCTGGTTAGTGCTCTTATTGATTACTTACCTGGGCATCGGCCTTCCAATGCCCGCCTCTCATGAGTACGAAGGCCCGCGAATCCTGCTCTATGTGCCACGTCTGTTTCTATCGCTCGCGCTTCTTATTGGAATCTACGCGATGCTTTGGCGCGACGGTGTCGTGAAGAAGCCTCGCTCGGAATGGAGCCAATTCGCGTGGGCAACCGTCATGGTGGGACTCGTCGCATACAGCGTGGTGTCGACTTTTCGGCTGGAACGCGCCGTCCGGCAGGAGTATGCCTATCGGCTGCCATCCACATCCCAGGATTTTCTTGAGGTCAATGCGCGATCTGCAAAAGGGGGGCTTCGTTTCATACAGTTCTCGGCAAGGGGATACCGCCTCGTGCCCGTTGATCTTAATAGTGCGCCGGTCGATCCTCCGTCCGATGACGAACTCTCTTTCGCATCAGGGTCGGGAGAAATCTGGGTCGAGCAGGCATCGCGTGTGGGATCGCAAATCGTCGAAGCGCAGCATCAAGCCCCAATCGTGATCGCCGACGCGCGTGAGCCTTTGCTCTCATCCGATGGTCAAAGCCTCGCTTTTATTCGCGACGACCACGGACGCGGCCGGCTGATGATGCGGACGGGGTTCGCCGCGAACAATGGGGCCGAATCCGCACTCACCGCGCCGTCGCTCGACGTATACGAAGCTTCGTTTCTTTCCGCGACGGAGTTCGCGTTTTCCGCGGTGGAGGGCGGGCGCCCTCCCGAGATCTACCTGACAGATGCGACACATGACAATGCGCTGATGGCGCTGGGAGAGTCGCGCTATCCGGCGCTATCACCCGACAGGCACTGGCTGGCGTATAGCCGATTCGAAGATGGGGCTTGGAATCTCTGGCTTCGCGATCAGTTGACGGGAGCAACGCACCGCATCGCAGATTTGCCCTGCAATCAGATCGAGCCCGCGTGGGAGGGAGACTCCAAGACCGTGGTCTACTCGACCGATTGCGGTCGGAGTTTGTGGTTCGCGGCGGTTGCGCGGCGGCGGCCTATTCCATGACACGGCGTGAAATAGAAAGCAACAAATGTCTAGGGAACGACTCATTTCTTCGTGGTGGCGAGGAACTTTGTGCCCTTGCGGTGCTTTGCGGTAAAGAGATTACACAAGGGTGACAATTGCGCGACAACTCACTGGGTAGCACGGAGCTACGCTTGGTTCGGTAAGCGGAGAACCTCAGTTGCGCTCTTCAAAGAAGATCGTCTTCTTCTTCCCATCGTTCGCCAGCTCTGAAGCGACGGCGCCGCTGGGAATCCTTGCCGTGGCCACGCCTCTGAAGCGCGCGGGGTTCGAGGTGGTCCTCATCGACTCGACCATTACGCCGAATTTCAAGCAGCGCGTGCTGGCCGAGGTTCGCGATGCACTTTGCCTTGGCATTTCGCTCGTGACGGGGCCCATGATCCGGGAGACGGTGGAGATCGCCCGCTCGGTAAAGGAATGTGATCCGGATTTTCCGATCATTCTTGGCGGTTGGCACCCTTCGCTTTTGCCGAAACAGACACTGGAGGCGCCTTATATCGATTACATCGTCCGCGGACAGGGCGAATATGCGCTGCTCGAGCTGGTCGAGCATATTCAGGCCGGCGCCGCGCCCGATCTGATTGCAGGCATCGGTTTCAAACGCGATGGACGGCTGATCATGACTCCGGAACGGCCGCTGAAGCCGCTGGTGGAGATGCCTCCGAAGGCCTACGAGATCGCCGACTTCGATGCGTATGAACGCGGATGCGGCCGGCGGTGGGCGATGTATACGTCGAGCCTGGCCTGCCCGTTCAATTGCTCCTATTGCACTAACTCGGGTGTCTACGGCCGCAAGTGGAACGCATTGCCGCCGGAACAGTTTGTGGAGGAAACTGTCGATCTGAGCCGCCGGTACTCGCTGGAGATGCTTTGGATCGTCGACGACAATTTCCTGGTCGACCTGGACCGCGCGCGCGGCATCGCCGAGGGACTGGTAAGAGAAAACTCGCATTTCAAATGGAGCATTCAGGCTACGACGAATCTAACATCGCGCCTGTCGCGCGAAGATCTGAAGCTGCTGCATCGCGCCGGGCTTCACCAGATCTGCCAGGGAGTGGACTCGGGTTCACATACGGTTCTGAAGGCGATGCAAAAGGACTGGCAGGATTTTGAATCGATTTACGAAAGCGCGGCGCGCTGCCTGGATGCGGGCATTCGCCCATCGTTCAATATCATCTTTGCTTTTCCCGGCGAAACACGGAAAGAGCGGCGCGAGACGATCGATTTCATCATGGACGTGTGCCGTCGCTTTCCGGGCGCGGAGTTCTGGACCAATATTTTTACGCCTTACCCTGGTTCTCCGATCTTTGAACGAACGACCGAGTTAGGGATAGCTACGCCGACCTCACTTGAGGGATGGGCGGACTTTTTCCCGAGGTACACCCGCCTGCCATGGCTCGACGGTGCGGAACACAAGCGCCTTCAAGTTATGCGCGACTATCTTCGCGTCGCCTTCGATCGAATTCCGATCCGTGCGGACCGGCGCGGAACGATAACCCGGCTAACGCAGAAGGTCATTTCGTTTCCGGCGCGGTGGAGACTTAACCACGATGTCTACCACGCGCCCGTGGAGCTTTGGCTGAATTCGAAACTGAAAAAGATTACGGAGATGAAGCCGGCAGTGGACGCGAAGCGTCTGGCGCGCACTCCGGCGGAGGCTGCGTGCTGATGGGCCCGCACGCGGGGACTCGAGGTGAGCTTTGGCCGATGTTTTACTGACACACTCCTATCATCTTCCGTACGACGCGAAGCAACTGCGCAAGATGCAGCCTTACGCTCCGCTGGGCACGCTTTATGCGGCGTCGGCGCTCCGGGAAAAGGGACTTTCGGTCGGGGTGTTCGATTCCATGCTCGAAGAGCCCGGTGCAAAGCTTGCCGCGATGCTCAAATATCATCGCCCGAAGATCGTCGCAGTCTATGAAGACGACTTTAACTTCCTGTCGAAGATGTGCCTGTCGCGGATGAGAGAGGTTGCGTGGGAGATTGCTGCCGGCGCGCGCAAGGTAAATGCGATCGTGGTTGCGCATGGTTCCGACTCAACAGACGACCCGCGATTGTTTCTCGAAAATGGCTTCGACTATGTGCTTTGCGGCGAAGCAGAAGAGACGCTCTGGCAGCTTTGTTCTTCGATCCTGCGCGGGCTCGATGTGCCGGACATTAATGGATTGGTAAGGCTCGACCGGAATGGCCACCTGGTCCGCAGCGCGCAAAAGCTTGCCAGGAATCCGGCGTGGGCCGCTCTCTCGCGCCCGCCTCGCGAATTGATAGATCTCGAGCCTTATCGCAGGGAATGGATGAAAGGGCACGGGTACTTCTCGGCGAACATGGTGGCAAGCCGCGGCTGCCCATATCACTGTAACTGGTGCGCGAAACCAATTTCAGGGAACAAGTTTCAACTTCGTCCTGCGGCGGCCGTGGCCGAGGAGATGAGATTACTGAAAGTCGGCGAGAAGGTCCAGCATATCTGGTTCGGCGACGATGTGTTTGCATTGAATCGCGGGTGGGTGGAAGAGTTCGTCGAGGAAGTTACTAAGAGGGGCGCGGCTGTACCGTTCAAGATACAATCGCGCGCCGACCTCATGAGCGAGCGGACGATCGGCAGTCTCAAAGCCGCGGGATGCGTCGAAGTGTGGATGGGAATCGAATCCGGATCGCAGGCGGTGCTGAACGCGATGGACAAGGGGCTGCGTCTTTCATCGGTCGGCACCGCTCGCGCCCGGTTGAAGCAGGCGGCGATTCGCGCCTGTTACTTCCTTCAGTTTGGTTATCCCGGCGAAGGCTGGGACGAATTGCAGCAGACCATCGCCCTGGTGCGCGACACCCGGCCGGACGATATCGGCATTTCATTCTCCTATCCACTGCCCGGCACGGTGTTCTACGACAGGGTGCAAGCGCAACTGGGCGGCAAACGCAACTGGACCGACAGCGACGATCTCTGCGTCAT
Organism: Occallatibacter sp.; assembly: GCA_049676965.1. Lineage (GTDB taxonomy): Bacteria > Acidobacteriota > Terriglobia > Terriglobales > Acidobacteriaceae > Telmatobacter. Next base: position 6,973 of record JBAUBR010000310.1, on the reverse strand, counting down.
GTTCAAGGCGGCCTACCACACCGAGTTTTATCGTGCGGTACGCGAGGCTCTGCACGCTGAAGTGGATTCGTGGCGTGAAGAAGAGACAAGGCCGGATGCGCGCGCCGGGGTGGAATGGCTGTGGCGGAAGGTCGACGAGTTGGAACCCGTGTGCCGGCAGCCCGATGCATTTGTCTCGCCGCGACCCGTCGCCATATTACCCCCGTCTGCGATCATGCCCGTGCCGCGATTGACGCCGGCTGCGGAGGCGTAGATGCGTGACCTTCTTTTGACCCACGGCTATTTCCTCTTCGAGGATCCGAAGGAGCGGCAGATCATGAAGCCGTATGCGCCGCTGGGAATTCTCTACCTTTGTTCGCATCTGCGCAGTAAAGGATTCGATGTCGATGTTTTCGATACCACATTCTCCAGCCGCGCGGAGTTATTCGGATTCCTGCGCGCGGAGAAGCCATCGGTTTTGGGAATCTACGCAAACCTGATGACGCGCGGGAATGTAGTTGAGATTCTTGGCGTGGCGCACGAGGCGGGATGGAAGACGGTGGTGGGCGGCCCGGAGCCGGGCGCTTACGCGCTGGAGTACCTGCGTGAAGGCGCGGATTTCGTTATTGCAGGAGAAGGCGAAATCACCATGGAGGAGCTGCTCGAGGCTTTGCGCTGCGGCGAAAAGGACTTTGCAAAAATTGCCGGGCTCTCGTGGCTGGGCGGGAACGGTGAGTTGATTCAGGGCTCACCTCGCGGCCAGATCTCAAATCTGGATGAGCAACCGTGGCCGGCGCGCGAGGCCGTCAATATTCAGCGATACGTGGACACGTGGCGCACGCATCACGGCACTGGATCAGTGAATTTCATCACCGCGCGCGGCTGTCCGTTCCGCTGCAACTGGTGCAGTCATCAGGTCTTCGGGCAATCGCATCGGCGCAGGGATCCGGTGCAGGTAGTGGATGAAGTGGAGTGGTTGCTGGGCAGGTATTCGCCGGATATTGTGTGGGTCTCGGACGATGTGTTCACCATTAATCATGCGTGGATGCGAAGTTATGCCGCGGAGATGAAGCGGCGATCGCTGCGCGTGCCTTTCGAATGCATTTCGCGTGCCGACAGGCTGAACGCCGAGATGCTGGACCTGCTGGCGGAGCTGGGATGCTTTCGCATCTGGATCGGCTCGGAAAGCGGATCGCAGCGCATTCTCGACGCGATGGATCGCGGCGTGAAAGTCGAGCAGGTGCAGGACGCAGTGCGCATGACCAGGGAACGAGGCATGCAGAGCGGCATGTTCCTGATGTGGGGCTATGAAGGCGAGGAACTGGAAGACATCGAAGCGACGGTTCATCACGTGAGCAAATCGAGGCCCGATGTTTTTCTTACCACGGTTTCGTATCCGATCAAAGGGACGCCGTACTACAAACGGATTGCGGACCGGCTGGTGCAGCTCGAACCGTGGGACAAGACCTCCGATCGCGAGTTCAAGATCAAAGGCAGACATTCACGGCAGTTTTACGCGCAGGCCGACAAGCTTTTGCGCGGCGAGGTGGAGCGCGCGCGCCTGTTGCAAATGCAGCCGGGGATCGATGGAATGGCGCTTGCTGCTCTCGAACAGAATATCGAGGACGCCAGGGCGGGAATGCAGGCAACATCCGCCGAGGTGGAGCAATGATCCCATTTGCGAGCGACCTTCACCTCGCCGGCAGCGCTTTCGACACCATTGCGGAATCGTACGATTCGCTCTTTACTACGTCGACGATCGGGTGCTCGCAGCGATCCGCAATCTGGCGAAAGGCCAAGACTGTTTTTCAGGCCGGTGATCGCGTGCTCGAGCTCAACTGTGGAACGGGCAGAGATGCCCTGTTTCTGGCATCGCTTGGAGTTGCGGTCACTGCCTGCGATGCATCGGTGGGGATGATCCGGCAGGCGCGCGCACGCAAATCGGAGGAGGCTCCGCGAGCCGCTGTCGACTTCCGCGTGCTCTCGACCGAATGCTTGCAGGAGCTGCCTCCGCATCTGTGTTTCGATGGAGTGTTCTCCAATTTCTCCGGCCTTAATTGCGTTGCGGACATTCAAAAGACTGCGAAGCTTCTTGCCGGGCGAATCTATCCGGGTGGGCAGCTTTTGCTTTGCATGTCGACGCGCTTCTGCGCCTGGGAGATGCTGCACTATCTCTCTCAGGGCGACGTCCGCAAAGCCTTCAGGCGTTGCCGGGGCACCACGCAGGCCAGGATGGGACCGTATTCGCTGCCTGTCTACTATCCAACCGTGCATGCTCTCGTTCACTCATTTGGACGTATGTTTCGACTGCGATCGGTCACGGGCATTGGCGTCGCGGTTCCTCCTTCTTATATGGAATCATGGGCGCGCGGGAATCCTTTGATCTTTCGGATGTGCGAGAGTTTCGATCGCGTGGCGTGCAGTTGGCCGGGGATCAGGGTGCTGGGCGACCACATGTTGCTCCACCTGGAAAGAGCGTAGCCATGGCCGCGCCGATCAATGAACTCGCAATGAATCCGGTAGTGCGATTTGGTGTGCTTTTCCAATGTCCTCGCTGCGCGGCGAAAGCGATCGGCCGCGAATGCCCGATGTGCGCATTCCGAATGCCGACCGAAGACGGCATTGTGCATGCATTGCCGCACGAGAGAGCGGTGCGCTTCGCGCGTTTCGCGCAGGAGTACGAAGCTATCCGTGTGGCGGAGGGGCGATCGAGCGAATCGGAAGAATTTTACCTGGGACTGCCTTACAAGGACATCACGGGACGAAACATCAAACAATGGCAGATCAGAGCGCGAAGTTACAGTTATCTGGTTCGCCATGTGCTCAAGCCGGAGCTGCCGCGCGGTGGATTGGTTATGGACCTCGGCGCCGGTAACTGCTGGATGAGTTATCGACTCGCCCTGGCAGGCTATTCGCCGATTGCGGTGGATCTGCTCGCAAACGGGCGCGACGGCCTGAGAGCGGCTCGACACTATCGAACGCGATTGCCGGATCTTTTCCCGCGATTTCAGGCTGAGATGGCGCGTTTGCCGTTTCAGAAGGAACAGTTCGACGCGGTGATATTCAATGCATCATTACATTACTCGGAAGACTACGAAGCTACATTGCGCGAGGCGCTGCGGTGCCTGCGGAGAGATGGAATGGTGATTGTGAGCGACACGCCGTGGTACTCGCGCGACGAGAGCGGGCGGCAGATGTTGACGCAGCGCCGCGCGGCATTTCTTCAGAAGTATGGAACGTCTTCCGATTCGATTGCGAGTCTGGAATATCTCACCGATGAGCGACTGCGCGACTTGGAACAAAGCCTTTCCATCCGCTGGAAGGCGCACTCCCCGAACTACGGCTTGAAATGGGCCATGCGCCCACTGGTGGCTAGGTTGCGCCGGCGGCGCGAGCCTTCCCGATTCCGCATTTATGTCGCCTGGAAGAACGCATGATCGTCCTTTTTCATCCTCGCGCCACCAAGCCACACAACTGCCGGCTTCCTCTTGCCGTGCTCGCACTCGCCGCGATACTCGAAGGCCGCGAAGAGTACGAAATCGTCGATGGAAATATCGAGGAAAAGCCCGTCGAGAAGATATTGCGTCTTATCGACACGCGCAAGGTGGAGTTACTTGGAGTGTCTGTCATGCCGGGGCCGCAGATGGCGGCGGCCATGGAGGCATCGAGCAAGATTCGCGCTCTGCGGCCGCTGGTAAAGATCGCGTGGGGCGGATACTTTTCGTCGATCTATCCGGATGCGACGCTGAATGCAAGGTATGTCGATTTTGCGATACGGGGCCAGGGAGAAGACACGCTCCTCGAACTGCTGGACGCGCTGCGGGGAAACAGATCGCTCGATTCGATTCTCGGCCTCTCCTATAAGGACCAGTTCGGCTTGCATCGCAGCAACGGCGAAAGGCCAATGAAAGGACCGGACAGCTTTCCCTGGTCCCCTTTTCATCGTGTGCCGGTGAAAAGGTATCTTCGGCCGTCGTTCTTTGGCAAGAAGACGGCGGTGCATCATGCGAGTATCGGGTGCCCTTTCAACTGCAGCTTCTGCGGTGTTCATTCGGCCTATGGACGCGACGAAAAGATGGAGTCGCCGGAGCGCACTGCTGCCATTCTCCAGCACCTCGTCACCGAATACGGCGCTGACTCGGTTCAGTTCTACGATATGAACTTTTTTCTGCGCGAGGATCACGCGCTGCAACTTATGGAGCTGATTGCTCCGCTGAAGCTGCGGTGGTGGTGCGAGGCCCGCGTCGACATCATGTCGCGCTACTCCGATGCCACCATGGCCGCTATCAAGCGCGCAGGCTGCGCAATGATTTTCTTCGGCGCCGAATCCGGGTCCGACTGGGCGCTTAAAGATATGCAAAAAGGAATCAGCACCGAGCAGACGCTGACGATGGCGCGGCGTACAAGACAGTTCGATATCATTCCCGAATTCTCGTTCGTGGTGGGTCATCCCCAGGACCCGGAGCGCGACACCCGGGAAACGCTGTCATTCATCCGAAAAATCAAGCGCATCAATCCGGACTCGGAGATCATCGTGCAGCACTACACGCCGACGCCGCAGCCGGGAAAGATGTATGGAGATGTGGATGGAAAGATTTCGTTTCCCGATTCTCCGGCGGGGTGGGCAACGAAGCAGTGGATGGATTTCACGCTGCGCATCGACACCAGCGCACCCTGGATGAAGAGGGAGACGAAAAAGCTCATCGACAACTTCGAGCTTGTGGTAGCGTCGCGCTGGCCGACCGTGCAGGACATTCGCGCTCCGCGCTGGAGCCGAAGGCTACTGCAGACCCTCAGCGCATGGCGCTACACCTTGCAGTTTTATAGCTGGCCCTTCGAGTTACAGCTGGCAAACCGGTTCATCCAGTTGCGGAAGCCGAAGCGTGAAAGCCTATGAGCAGGCCCGTTGAGGCGAGCGAAGATCGTTCGGAGCGGGTACGGCAAAATGTTCGCGCATTCGATTTGTTATCGCGGTCTTACGACGCGCAGTTCAATCCGCTTTTGACGCTGGAGCAACGCTATCTGAAGCGGATGCTACCGAAGATCGCCGGGCGCGATGTGCTCGATGCCGGATGCGGGTCGGGGCGCTGGCTAAGGTATATGGCCGGCATGCGTCCGCGCAGTTTGACCGGATTGGACACATCCGCTGCGATGCTTCAGGTTGCGGAACAGAAGAGGATGCCGGGCGTTGAGCTTCTCCGCTGTTCGTGCGAAGAAATTCCGATCGCTCACGATAGCTTCGATCTAATTAACTCGTCCTTTGTGCTGAGTTATATCGATGATGTTCATCGAGCGGCAGCAGAGATAAGCCGTATTGCCCGCAGCGGATGCGATCTCTTCCTGTCTGACATGCATCCTGAAACACAGCATCAGCTCGGCTGGAAACGCTCGTTCCGCGATAAGACAACTGAGATTGGGCTCGAACCCTTTCGGCGCGGCGTGGGCGAAGTTATGACTGTCTTTTGTGGCTTTGGATGGGAGGTTTGTGCGGCAATCGAACCCGAATTCGGCGCTTCGGAACGGGAGATCTTCGAAGCCACAGGGCAGTTGAACAGATTCCTTGAAGCTGAACGGCACCCGGCTATTTACATATTGCATCTGCGTAAGCGCGATAGCGCAGGTTGCAATTTGCGGCATGAAGATCGGGTGATTTTGAAGGGTGCGCGCTGTGCATTGGGTGCGCGCGAATGTGCGCGGGCCTCGATACGGATTGCCCGCGGCCAGGTGGCTCAGTTAGTCAGCGATGGATTCTCATCTTTCGGATGCGAAGACGCCGGCGCCGAAATCGATCTCACCGGTTATTTGCTAATGCCGGGCCTGATCAACGCGCACGATCATCTTGAATTTGCGCTCTTCCCTCGCCTCGCGAACTCTCGCTATCGAAATGCGACTGAGTGGGCCGAGGATATTCAGAAGACCTTTGCGAATGAGATTGCAATGCACAGGTCGGTCGCTAAGGACGTGCGTCTATGGTGGGGCGCTGTTCGCAACCTGTTATGCGGAGTTACGACGGTATGCCACCACAATGCCGCGGAAGCGGAGCTGAGCCGGGAGGATTTTCCGGTCAGGGTGGTTGCGGACTGCGGTTGGGCGCACTCTCTCGCATTCGGCGGCGATCTGCGCGCGGAACGGGCCGCCACGCCTGAGAGGCGGCCGTTTATCGTTCATGCCTGCGAAGGAGTCGATCGAACGGCACGGGAGGAGCTTTGGCAGCTCGACAGGCTCAATGTACTGGATGACGACTGCGTCATCGTGCACGGACTGGCCATCGACGACGAGGGCGCTGCGCTGCTGCGGCGACGGGGAGCGTCGATGATTATTTGTCCGTCATCGAACGGCTATCTGTTTGGACAAATTCCGGACATTAGGCTGCTAGACGGCATTGGCAAAGTCGCTCTGGGCAGCGACTCGCCACTAACTGCGGACGGCGATCTGCTGGACGAGATTCGATTCGCGATTCACTTTTGCGGCGCGTCACCTGAAGCTGCGTACCGGATGGTGACGGAAGCGCCTGCATCGATACTGCGGCTCAGCAACGGCGAAGGGTCGATCAGGGCATTGGGGAGAGCGGATCTGATTGCCATTCGCGATACGAATTGCGATGCCTCGGACAGGCTTCGCGATCTTTCCGCCGCGGATGTGGAGCTTGTGCTGATCGGGGGCCGGGTCCAGCTTGCCTCCGATTCAATGATGGATCGCCTGCCCGCATTCACGACCGAGGGGCTGGAACCGTTGTCGATCGACGATACGATTCGATGGCTGCGCGCTCCCATCCGGCGCCTCCTGAGCAAAGCGGAAGCGGTGTTGGGAGCCGGCGCCGTACGGCTTGGCGGCAAGCCTATCCATAGGCCGGCGCGAGCGGAGGCTGGCTATGGGCGCTGAGTTGGCGATGGAACGCTTGTCTTCGGTGGTTGAAGAGGAATGCGGCGAAGTGCAGAGGGGAAGAATTTCCAGTCTGCCGATTCTGCTGCTGAACGTTCACGAACACTGCAAC
>JBAUBR010000309.1:0-20054 GCA_049676965.1 Occallatibacter sp. | reverse complement strand
TCATTGCTATACAAGGAAATATGCGCTGATCGACTGGCGATCCCGCAGGGGCTAAAGCCCTCGATTTCATTGCGCATTTGCGGCACGGCTGAAGCCGTGCCCTTTCGAAACCCGCGATCTGCCGGGTGATCCGAACCGGACATTTGTTTTGCAGCGATCAATAAAGCCCTTTGCCCTGGACGGCGTTTTCGGCACGACTGAAGTCGTGCCCGGATACAAGGCCCGCCTTCGAACTATGCATCAGGACATTCATTTTGCAGCGATCAATAAGGCCCTTCGTTCAATCTGCTGCCGTTTCAGCGGTCAGGGCTGAAGCCCTGACCTACCAGTCGTGTCCTGATACAAAACCTCCGGCCGTTTGAGATTTTGCGCAGTCTTTTTAGCCGCGGACGGAATGGCCGCTGCGAATCAGGGCCTCATGCAGAGATTCGCTAAGTAATATCCTCCAGGGCCGGAAAAACCGATATGGAACTCTTGCGTCGGAACCGGCATCCAATCTCCGTGCACCGAACAACTGCGCGCATCCCGCTGTATCCCGACATTTTTTCCAGCCAAGGAGGATCCGATGCCCAATCATTCGCACGACAAGGACGCAAAAACCGCAAGACTTCTCGTTCCCGACGGCTTCTCTCCCGATAATGTCAAGGACATATCGAGCGTGCTCAACGCGCTGCTCGCCGATGTGTTCGCGCTTTATCTCAAGACCAAGAACTTCCATTGGCACATGACCGGCCAGCATTTCCGCGACTACCATCTGCTCCTCGACGAGCAGGGGGATCAGCTCTTCGCCATGACCGACGACATCGCCGAGCGCGTGCGCAAGATCGGCGGCACCACAATTCGCTCCATCGGTCACATCGCGCGGCTGCAGCGATTGGCCGACAACGACGAAGAGTACGTCAGCCCCAAAGACATGCTGAACGAGCTCCACGCCGACAACAAAGCGCTCGTCGAGAGCCTGCGCGCGGCGCACGAGGTGACCGACCACGCCAACGATTACGCCACCACCAGCGTGATCGAGAACTGGATCGACGAGACCGAGCGGCGCGCCTGGTTCCTGTTCGAAACCACTCGATAACGCAGTTACGATCCGGCGCGGACACGCCTTGAAGCAGCGGACGAGGGGAATCTTCATGAGACAATGAGCCGTCGAGCAGGTTCCTGGAGGCTCGCAATGGTTCATTTCCCGCTGCGTTTCGATTCTTTGCGGCTGCTGCGCGCACATAGATGCGCACTGACGTTGCTCCTGTTCGGGCTCGGCGGGCAAGCGGGTTGCCGTGGCTCGGCTGCGCCGGGTGAGGGAAGTCCCTTGCTGGCGTTGACCAGCCCCGGCATTCAGGCCGGTGAAATCCCCAAAAAGCATACATGCGACGGCGCCGACGCATCGCCGGAGCTCAAGTGGAGCGGCGCGCCCGCAGGCACACAGAGCTTTGCCCTGATCGCGATCGACCTGGACGCGCCGCTGGGCGAGTTTGTGCATTGGGCCATCTACGACCTGCCCGCCGCGGCGCGGGAGCTGCCCGAGGGATTGCCCGCGCAGGAACAGCTTGCCGATGGCTCGCGGCAGGGCCGCAACGACTTCGGCGGAATCGGGTATGGAGGTCCCTGCCCGCCGGGCAGTGCGCCGCACCGCTACGTGTTCCGCCTTTATGCTCTCGACACGAAGCTGAACCTGCCTGCCGGAGCGACGCGAAGCCAGGTGGAAGAGGCGATGAAAGGCCACATTCTCGCGCACGGCGAGCTGATGGTCCGCTATCGAACATAACTTTCGCGATCGATCCAGCCATGCTGCCTGGACGGCAAGTCCCCTTAGTCCACGGCCATGCTGAGCTGGTGGCGGACATCGGCGCCGCGAATCCAGAAGATGACGTCGGTGGCGATGTTGGAGGCGTGGTCGGCAATGCGCTCCAGGTTGCGCGAGACGAGGATGCCGTTCATCGACTGCTGCGTGAACTGCGGCTGCTCCTGGATGAGCCGCAGCAGATCGGTGTGGGCGCGGCGGTTCATGCGATCGATCTCGTCGTCCATCTCGCGCACCGAGTCGGCGAGGCGCGCGTCGCCTTCGAGCAGCGCCTGCACCGCGGAGCGGATCATGCGGCTGGCGAACTCGCCCATGGCGGCGAAATCGACGGGCAGGTCAACCGGCTCGGCGTTGAGGATCTCCTTGGTGCGCCGCGCAATGCCCATCGACTGGTCGCCGATGCGCTCCAGATCGCCGTTGATCTTGATGACCGACAGGATGAAGCGCAGGTCGATCGCCATAGGCTGCTCCTTGGCGAGCAGCTCATAGGCCATCTCGTCGAGCTCGCGCTGCGCGGTGTTGATGGCGGTCTCATTCTGCTTCACGTACTGGCACAATCCCTTGTCGCGCTGCAGGTATGCGTCGACCGCGGACTCGACCGCCTGCTGCGCAAGGGCAGCCATGGCCAGGAGCTTGTCCTTCAGTTCGGCGAGTTGCAGTTGAAAGTGAATGCGCGGCACAGCGGATTCTCCGTATCTCACCATTGTGCACGATGGAATGTTAATCAAGAGCAAATTTCTTGGTCAGTCAGTACCACTTTTGTCACATCTTGCGGATTGGACGATCCGGCGCGACGCGGTTGCGTCCCGCTTGTCTTAGACGCAGGATGGGAGCAAATGCCGTAGGCTATCAGGATGGACGAAGCAACGCCTGCACACCGCTCGATGCTGAGCATCGATCCCGCGCGGCATCCGCGCCCCCAGGTCTATAAGCTCATGGTCGGCATTATCGTGCCCCGTCCCATCGCGCTCGTTTCCACGGTGGACGGCGCCGGCGTGCGCAATCTCGCGGCTTTCAGCTTCTTCAATGGAGTGGGGTCGAATCCGCCGACAGTGCTGTTTTGCCCCACTGTGCGCGCCGTCGACGAAGAGCGCCGCGATAACAGAAAAGACACGCTGCGCAATGTGGAGGAGACGGGCGAGTTTGTGATCAACGTGGTCAGCGATGCCATCGCCGCGGCGGCCAACGCGACCTCGGCGGAAGTCCCGCCGGAGGTGGACGAGTTCGTGCTCTCCGGCCTCACGCCTGTGCCCAGCGAGGCCGTGCGCCCGCCGCGCGTGGCCGAGTCCCCCGCGCAGATGGAGTGCAGGCTGCTGCAGGTCATCTATACGAACCGCGCGCCCGGCGGCGGCGTGGTGGTGCTGGGCGAGGTGGTGCGCTTTCACATTCGCGAAGATCTGTTCGAGGACTTCCGCATCGATCCGGCGGGCCTCGACGCGGTAGGACGCATGGCGGGGAACACGTGGGTGCGCACGCGCGAACGGATTGAGCTGATACGGCCGAAGTAGGACGAGGGACTAAGGGACTAAGGGACTGAGGGACTAAGGGATCAGGGAAAGAGAAGCTCTCGCCGGGTTTGCTACGACGGCGGACGAAACGCCGGGACCAAATGCGAACTCAATACCACTTTCGCAAATCCGAGCGGGGGCTGTGCGCGTGGAGCGTGGAGAGGTTGATTGAGCTTTCGCGCGGGTTACCGAGGGGGCGCGTACAGCTGGCCGAGATTCGCGAGATCGATGAGCCGTTCTGGACCGATGGGGAGGGTCAAAAGCTGACCTGCCGCCAGATCGTCGATCACGCCCGCCTGATGCGTGAATGCGATTTGGCGCATCCGATCATTCTGTCGAGCGATGGGCGGGTCATGGATGGAATGCATCGCGTCTGCAAAGCGCTGCTCGAAGGATTGAGCGAGATCGAGGCTGTTCGCTTTATCGAAGACCCCGAACCTGACTACATCGGAGTCGATCCGGACGATCTGCCGTATCCAAATCCCTGAGGTTCATTCAAAGCGGAGGATTCGTTCTCTTGGCTCAATGTTCGAACGGAATCTCGACTTCGAAATAACTTCCGCCACTACAAGAATCCACGGCGGCCGCAATTTTGTCGAGATGCAGCTTTACCATTGGCCACTGGGAGTTCCCGAGGACAATGATCGCAATCTTCCTCCCGGTCAGGTTTTGCTGGTAGCGGATGTTTTTGTAAGTGCTGAGAAGCAATTCGTAACCGGCGCCCTCGGCCCGCTGGATAAGCTCGCCATTTTCCAACTCGTGCCAACCAATCTTCCGTGCAAATATGACTTCATGGCTGGAGAGGCTTCGGGCGATCGGCTTTGGCGTGCCATTATCGAACAGAATTTTCATAGCCGAACGCCGGCTCTTTCTCAAGGCTCATGCTTGCGAAGCGAAGGACCGCCTTGATTTCTTCGGCCGTTACGTCAAAAACCTCGGTTATCTCTCGAATCGACATGCCCGCCTCAAGATTGGCAAAAACCGTCTGCACCGGCATCCGAGTTCCCTTGAAGACCCACGCCCCGCTTACTTTGCCGGGAACACTTTCAACCGCCGGACATTGCGACCAATCGAGACAAGGCATATCTCAACCCCAGCTATTAGATTACGCCCACTTCTGCTAATTCCGGCCGGAAACTCGAGGCCGCGATTCACACCGCCGTCATCTCCCGCCCCTTGGCCTCATGCCCCAGCGCAGCCAGCCCAGCGAGCGCAAGCGCAACCACAATCACCGTGGCGGCCAGCACCATGCGGTAATCGCCCCAGCGCTCCGCGGCCAATGCCTGGCCCTTGCCGTTCCATGACGTGATCAGTCCGCCCAACTGGTACGCGAGCCCAGGCGCCGTTGCCCGTACCGGCGCCGGCGATAACTCGGTGAGATACGCCGGCACCACGCCCCACGCGCCCTGCACCATGAACTGCATGAGCATTGCGCCAACGCCCAGCGTTACAGCCGAATGGCCGTAAGCGTAGAGCGGAATCACCGGAATCGACAGCAGCGCCGCGGTGACGATCGCGCGCTTGCGGCCCCATCGCTCCGAGAATGCCCCGAAGACCGTCCCGCCGACAATGGAACCGAAGCCATAGAGCACGCCGATCAGACCGACGGTAGCAGGAGAAAGCTTCGCCTCCACGGTGAGGAACGTGGGATACACATCCTGCGTGCCGTGCGAGAAGCTCATGAAGGCAGTCATCAGCAGGATGAGAAACAGAAACGTGGGCAGAAATGCGAGCAGCTTGGCCGACGGCATCCCGCCGCGCGTTCCGGTGATCAAGCCGGTACCTGCGGTTCCTCCAGCGCGACTCCTGCGGCCCTCGACCCACACCGGCGACTCGGCAACGCGCGCCTGCACATAGAAGACGAGAAGTGCCGGTGTGGCGCCGAGGATGAACAATCCCCGCCAGCCGATGGAATGGAAGAAGAGCGCGAACGCGAATGAGGCGAGAATCGACCCTGCCGCGTATCCCTCCTGCAAAATGCCTGAGAAAACGCCGCGGCCCTCGGTGGGCAAAGTCTCGAAGGCCAGCGCCGCGCCCACGCCCCATTCGCCGCCCATGGCCAGGCCGAACAGCGCGCGTAGCACCAGCAGCACATTCAGCGATGGCGCGAATGCGCAGGCCAGCTCGATCACCGAGAAGCTGACGATATTGAACATCAGCACCGGCCGGCGGCCATAGCGGTCGGCCAGCACTCCAAACAGCAGGGCGCCCACCGGCCGGAATGCCTGCGTAAGAAAGACGGCGCCTAGAATCGCCGACGGCTTGGTGTGGAACTCGGCGGCAATGGCCGGCACACAGAAGATGAGAATGAAGAAATCGAGCGAATCGAGCGTCCAGCCCAGAAATGCGGCCGCAAAACAGTGCCGCTGCGGGCCAGTCAGTTGGCGGAAATGACCGAGCACCGGCATAGGCCGGAGCATAGCAGACGCGGCGTTTGCCGATTGCAACGCAGTAGCGAAGAGGATGCAGTGGCTCGTGCTATGACGGCGATGGAACAGAAAGAATCGAGCAGAAAAATTGAACTTTCCCGGCGCGGTGTATTGTTTCTGTGTGAAGCTTCCCCTTCGCTCCTTTTTTTTCAGCCTTTTGTTGCCGGCATATGCGGTTTCATTCGTCCACGCGCAGCATTACGTTGAGCGCCAGGTCCGGATTCCATGGGCGCAGGCGGGCTCTACCGGGCTCGATGCGCTGCTCGTCTACGTCGATCTGCCGGGCAAACATCCGCTCGTGGTGCTGACTCACGGCTCCGCTCGCAGTGTGCAGGATCATGCGCTGGTGTCGCCCTGGCAGCAGCTGCCCCAGGCTCTATGGTTCGCGCGGCGCGGGTGGGTGGCGCTGGTGGTGGTGCGTCGCGGATATGGATCCTCCGGCGGCGATCCCGACACCAACCATGGCGGCCACTGCTCAGAGCGGAGAAGCCTTATGACCGACTATGAAGCCGCCGGCGAATACGCGGCCGAGGACCTGCGCATCGCCATCGACTACGCGCGCAGTCTGCCGCAGGTTGACGATACGCGCGTCATCGCGGCCGGAGTTTCTACCGGTGGCTTCACGACGGTGGCGCTCACCGCCAATGCGCCGCGCGGGCTGGTGGCCGGAATCAACTTTGCCGGCGGCCGCGGCTCACAGGCCGATCACGATGTCTGCGATCCCGGCGACCTGATTGCCGCCTACAAGGATTTTGGCAAGCACTCGCGCGTGCCCATGCTTTGGATCTACTCGGAGAATGACAAGTTCTTCTGGCCGGAGCTGGCGCAGAAGTTCGATGCGGCGTTTCGCGCCGGCGGCGGGCAGGATCAGTTCGTGCTCGCTCCGCCGGACGGCGACGATGGGCACCATCTCTTCGGCCACGTCGCTGCCTGGTCCCCGATCGTGGATGGGTTCCTGAAGGCGCAGAACCTGGCCCCGCTGGCCGAGCTTCTGCCCGAAGTTCAACCGCCCGATATTCCCCCGCCCGCAGGTTTGAGCGACGAGGGACTGCGTGCCTTCCACGAATACCTGACCCTCGGCCCGCACAAAGCCTTCGCCATGTCGGTAAGCTCGTTTGGCATGTCCACCGGGCGGATGACGACGGGCGAAGCGCGCCAGAAGGCGGAAGAGAGTTGCAAACACGCCGGCAAGGACAAAGAACCGTGCAAAGTGGTGTTTGTTGACGAGGCTGCGGTGAGCCCATAAAACGAAGGCTTGCGGGCCTCTTTGGCAGCCTCCGTTTCCGCCCGCAAAATTATTTGTTGCGACGAATAACCGGCCAGCCACGTCATAAGAAGACAGCTTTCCGCGCGGGGCAAGATGCTTTTCCCGATCCCCGTACCTCCGGCAAGAACTGTTCGCTTCTGCCGGCAACCCCACAGCGGCCGCCCGGCCCGCGATCGAAAAGGACAAGCAAAGATGAAGCGTTTGGCATTTGTTACCGGCATTCTGGCGCTGGCGGCTCCGATGGCCCTCGCGCAAACCTCCACCTGGGTCATGGACAAAAACCACACCGAAGTCGACTTCACCGTGCGCCACATGGGCATCTCCAACGTGCACGGCCGCTTCGGCATTTCGGAAGGCAAGATTGTTTTGAACGAGGGAGATGTAACCAAATCGACGGTTAACGTCACCATCGACACCACCTCGGTCGACACCGGAGTTACTCCGCGCGACAACGATCTGAAGAGCGATCACTTCTTCGACGTGGCCAAGTACCCGACGGCGACCTTCTCCAGCACCAGCGTGGCCAAGACCGCCGATGGCCTCACGGTGACGGGCGATCTGACCCTGCACGGCGTCACCAAGCCGGTAACTCTTCAAATCCAGGGACCGAGCGCCCCGGTCAACGGCATGGACCACAAGCCGCACGTTGGCTATTCGGCCGCGGTAACCCTCAAGCGAACCGACTTCGGTATTGCAGCCAAAATGCCGGCAGCCATGGTGAGCGACGACATCAATCTGGAGATCGACGTGGACGCGGCCAAGCAGTAACCGGGGCTTCGGGACGAATTCGGCGCCGCGGCCCTTAGGCCCGCGGCCGCAGGCTTCGTCCCGGAGGAGCCGCGCGATTTTAGGGGAGCAGCGAGAGTGGGCAACCTGAAGGATGAAATCAAGCAGGAGCGCGATTTTCAGAGCGCAGAGGAGCAGGCGCTGCTGAACCTCATCCGCACCGCCGACTGCCTCGACCGCGCGATGGAGCGCATGATTCGCCCCTTCGGCGTCACATCGACGCAGTACAACGCGCTGCGCATCCTGCGCGGGGCACATCCGCGCGGGCTCACCTGCTCGGCGATCGGCGACCGCATGATCACCGCGGAGCCCGACATTACGCGGCTTTTGTCCCGGCTGAAAGCCCTCAACCTCATCCGCCAGCAGCGCGATCGTCGCGACCGCAGAATGCTGTGGACGCAGATCTCCCCGCAGGGCCTGAAGCTGCTGAGCGAAATGGATCCAATGATCGAGCGCGGGCCCGGCGAGCTACTGGGCCACATGACGCGCGCGGAGTTGGACTCGCTGAGCCAATTGGCCGAGGCCGCGCGCAAAGGCTGCGACGGCCGCGCAACGCAACCCACGTGCGATGGGCAATGCGAAGAGAACGGGCGAAGTTAAAGGGCGGGCAACTTAGGATTCCTCTTCCGTATCGCCCTGAATGATTTTGTTGTGCAGGCAGTAGAGGGCCAGCTCGAGCCGGTCTGAGACGCCCAGCTTGTCGTAGATTTTCCGTAAGTAGTTTTTAATGACCTGCTCGGTGGTTCCCAGCTGGAAGGCGATCTCCTTGTTGCGCTTGCCCTGCGTGATGCAGGTGATGATCGACATTTCCTTCGGCGACAGGCGGGGCTGGTTCTGCGGGCTCACCAGCGCCGCGGCCTGGGCGCGATAGGCCTCAATCACCCAGTTGACCGACTGATTGTCGATCCAGGTCTCGCCGGCGGCGATCCGGCGCACGCAGCGCACCAGCAAGTCGGGCGAGATGGAGCGCGAGATAATTCCGCGCACACCGCGGCGGTAAAGCTCCACGGTGTGGCTTTCGTCGGCGGAGACCGCCTGCACGATCAGCTTTACGTCAGGCGCGATGCGCAGCAGGTCGGGAATGGCGTTGGCCGTGCCATTGAGCAGGCTGCCTTCGAGCAAAACAATATCGGTAGGGAAGCGCTCGATGGCCGCGCGCAGGTTTTCCAGCGAATCCGCTTGCGCCACCACGCGCAGATCGTCTTCCAGCGCGAAGACCTTGCGGATGCCGACGCGGTAAATGGCCTGCGAGTCCGCAAGAATAATGCGGACGGTGCCCGGTTTTACCGGCGCATCGAGAACTTCACCTTCGGGAGCGTCGTCCAGGAGATCCATAGCGGGGGTTACTGATATGCCGGAATCCTATATCACTGCTCCGCGAATTGGTATTCATCGATTGTGGCAGCAGCTTGATACTGAGTCTGGCTCATGGAGCAGCGTACCACACGTCCGCGGCAATGAACCAGAACATCCCGCGGGGTACCAAGCACCGCACCCGGCATGCGCAGCGAAAACCCGATGTCGAGGCCGGCTTCTAAAGGCCGGTCGAGATCAAAAAGCACGCCGCTGGCCGAAACGTTGCGCGTTAGAGCGGCAAACTCCGCGTGGTTGGCCGATAACAGAACTGGCAGCGCGAGGGGGAAACGCACGGCACAGCGCACCTCCTGACGAGAATGACTTCCAGCTTCAGGAGCGCTGCACAAAAGAGTAAAACCCGATTTCGAGTCTTCCATAGTCGATTTCCCAGACCTCGCTGGCCCCAACATCACTCTAATGAAATTCCGCCATAAATCCTACGGCACCAAAGTTTTCCGGCAGGTAACAAGGGGCGGAACCGTGCGTCTTTGTCCGCCACTGCATTCGCAATGGTCTCCCTTGCCGAAAGGATGCCGGCGCCGGCGAGGAAGTTGCGGCCAGCACTGGGCGGCATGAAAGCCATTGCCGATCAAATCGGCTCCGGAGCAGGGTCAAGGGGATAAAACGCCGCCGACGCCCCCACCCAATCCAGATTTTTATTGTGATCCACGCCCATCATTTTTCCTCTTCCCAGGCGAACCAACGACAGCGCCGGGGTCAATGAGCCACCGTCGGGCCATAGATAAAGGATGCGGAATTCGGCCTGGGTGAGGCCTGAAGGCGTTTCGATCGTGGGGACAAAATCCATGCGTTGCTGGAGCAAATAGTTTTGACGTTCCCAGGGCGGAATCTCTTCCAACTGTTGCTGGGCTGGCGCGAAGACAATTCCCTTTCCGGCGAAAGAGAAGAGAGGCTTGAGCACAAGTTCGCCGTAGATGGTTTCGGGTCCCATGTCCGCCGGGATGGGCACACCCTGCGCCATGAGCTGCGCCCGCCCCGGTCCGTCGAGAAACTCGTTGAGGAAGACCGCCGGGGGCACAACGGGATGAGCAAAGGGCGGTCTTGAAAGCCAGGGAATTGAAAACTTGCTAATGAGGAAATACCAATTCGGATGGCCCGCCCATTCCACCGTCCATTCATGCGTAAGGTCGAAGGGCAACCGCACATTGCGAGCGATCAGCTCGTCGGCGATGGCGCGGTTATAAATGCGCCGGATGGGCACCATCCATCCGTCTTCCGTACCATAGTGCAGCTTATTGCCCACCACAAATAAGGATGCGATATCGCGTACCGCGATTCCCAGCCGCCGCATGGTGATCTCGAAATCGGGGCGGGTCTTCTGGTTCAAGGGATCGATCTCGATCAATACGACATTTCTTGCCCCGTAATTACCCAGAATCGTCCTTCCCAGCAGTTCCCAATAGCTCTCCTCGGTTAAGCCGCTGAGAAAACAACCCAGCCCGGCAGGCAGGTTGAAGGCCGTGCGATAGGCGTTGCACAGGATCGCCTGGTAGCCAAAAACCGACGGAAATGCCTGAATCTCGACCAGCTTGGGGACCAGGCGGCCTTGCGGGCCCGTCACCAGGGCAAAGTCGGCAGTGAGGAAATGGGGATGAAGCGTCTCTGCCGGCACCGCATAACCCCTGGGTATGGCCTGCCGGGCGGCAGCCGGATAGACCGGATTCGACATCAGGTTGCGGGTCAGCTCCGCGCCCGCCAACGCCATCTCGTTGAGCAGCGCAAGTGGCACAAAAACAGGAGTTTCGGCCACTCTGAACGGGATTTCCATGCCGCATTCCTGTTGGAGCAGCCCGAGCAGGGATGCGTAATCTTCGGGCCGGAACGAGCTGTTGAAGCGGGAGCGAAACGCGGAAATCATCGGTCGGCCTTGGGGTTATCGAGACCCCTCGACAAGATTAGCGCGGTTGGCGCCGGAACGCGTCCCTTTTCGGGTTCCGTTTTCCCGGGCCGCCCTGGAGTCCTCCTCGACTGGCGGGAAGTGAAGTGAGCGCGCTCTTAGAGTCGAAGATTCTTGGGAAAGGATTTAGCAGAACTTAATTATTGAAATAATTACTATTGTTGTAGAAATCCTCCCACCTTTGAGGTAGTATTCTGATACTTAAGTTGTACCCCAAGGAGACCGCGCTATGCCGATTGCCAGGAAATTATGCCTTGCCCCAGTTGCTGCCTTGCTTGCCGCCAGTGTGGGCGTGGCCTTTGCGAGTCCGTCTGTAGTACTTGCGCCAGTTCAACATGTTAGCGTTTCGGCGTCGAGCCCGGTGACAGTCCCGCCCATGCCGCCGAGCTGTCCAACCGACAAAGCTTGTGCGGTAGACCTTTCGGCATCGAGTCCGGTGACAGTTCCGCCCATGCCGCCGAGCTGCCCGACTGACAAGGCTTGTGCTGTCGGTCTTTCGGCATCGAGCCCGGTGACAGTCCCGCCCATGCCGCCGAGCTGCCCGACCGACAAGGCTTGTGCAGTTGGACTTTCCGCGTCGAGCCCGGTAACAGTCCCACCCATGCCGCCGAGCTGCCCGACCGACAAGGCTTGTGCAGTTGGACTTTCCGCGTCGGCTGCAAGCTTCGCGGTCGCGTTTCCGGCGTCTTCGAGCGAGTTCACCGCCGAAAGCTTGAGACTCTAGCGAACGCTCGAGAAGAGCGAAGAATCGCGGAGTGAAATGGGCTTGAAATTGACGATAAAAGGCCTCTTCTGGAGGCTTACGTTCTGCCCGTTTCGCTGGATTGTTCGCGTTCTCCAGCAAGGGAATCTCCTCAGTTGGGCGAGCTGCCATTTCAAGTCGTTGTCCGGTCGAACACACCCCGCGGAAGATGTGATTTTGGATTACCACGGTGCACTTTTTGTTAAGTAAAGAGTAACGATAGTGGGGGCGCCTGATAACCTTGGAGAGAATTATGGTAAGCTGCGTTATCTTTGGAAGGGGGCCATGTTGTCCGTAGAGTCGCTTCTGGCAGGTTGCGGAATGGCGGCAGAGGCAGCTTTGATTGTGCTGCTGATAAAGATTCGCGCCTTCCGGATTCTCCCGGCCTTTTTCCTTTACATGTGCTGGAGCCTGTTCAGCGATGCCGCTCTGTTCCTGTTGAAATCTCTCCCCTTCGCCACCTATTTCCGGATCTATGAAGTCCAGATGGTGATCGACGCGTCGGTGGTCTTCGCCGTCCTGGTGGAGCTGGCCTGGAGCGTCTTGAGCCCTCTGCGCAGCTCCCTGCCCAAGCGGTCGTGGATCGGCATCGCGCTGCTGATCGCCGTGGCCGGCCTTGTGGTTTGGCCGGTGGCGGGCTTGACCGTTCCCGTGCGACTGAGCGTATCCGGGCAAGTCTTCTTCCGCCTGCAACAAACCTTTGCGATTCTGCGAGTTGTCGTCTTCTTCGCGATGGCCGGGTTCAGCCAGCTGATCGGCATCGGCTGGCGTAACCGCGAGCTGCAGATAGCCACCGGCCTGGGCTTTTATTCCATCCTTTCTCTGGCCGTCACTGTGCTCCATACGCACCAGGTCACCGGCAACCAGTACCATTGGCTTGACGAGCTGGGGGCGGCGGGTTACCTGGGTGCACTGACCTACTGGGTGTGGGCCTTTGCAACTAAAGAAGCAGAACGCCAAAATTTCAGTCCACAAATGGCCAATTTTCTGCTATTAATAGGAGGAACCGCGAAGTCCAGCAGAGTCGCGCTTGCGGATTTTGCGGTCACGAAATCGCGTTATAAGGATCACTGATGACTTTTGCTTTGGTTCAAATTGCGATTTTTGCGGCGGTTGCGCTGTACTTCGCCTTCTGGCGAAGCCGCATGCGCCGTCGCAACGGCCAATCCTGGGAAGCTTTACTGGCGCAGTTGCGTCCGGACTGGAGCGCCCGCGAGTTGAGCGACCATTTCCTCTGGCAGGAGGGAATCGACGCGACCCCGGAAGACGCCTGGCGGCGCATGGAAGGCCCCAAAGGCCTCTGGGTCATGTTCAAGAATGCCGGCGTAATGCTGGAGATGGCCGATTTCGCGGCTAAGAGCGATGGCAGTGTCGATCCGCTGACTGTGGCCACGTTGCGCAGCGATGCGATGCAGATCAGGTTGTGTGTACTGATGGCGCTCGGCCAGTATGGGTTTACGCAGGCCAGCGAAGGTGTCCGCGTCAACGCTTACCGCGCTGCTTCGATGTATATGGCGATGGCCGCGAGAATGACCCAGTTGCTGCAGGAGCACGCTGCGATGATGGTTCCCGATTTCGTAGCGGCAATGTAATTCCAATTCATCCCCAATTCAGTGAAACCGGAGTTCGGTTTCTCACTCGCCCTCTCCGTTCGTAAGCAGGGGCGCGTTTCAACCTGTCAACGGGCAGGAACTTGAGACCGGCCCGCTACGCGACGACGTCACATAAATCCTCGTTCGGAAGCAGCAAATCTCAGGAGTGTCTACGAATATCCGCGAAGAAGTAGCCTTTGCCCCCTCCCCGGTTCAGGAGCACGTTCAATCGGACGCAACCACAGCCGCAGGATGGAGGACTTACGTCCTGGTGGCCTGCGTAGCCGCGGCCAGCCTCGGTTTGGAACTCATCCAGACACGCGTCCTCTCGTTCCTCTATTACAACCATGTCGTTTATTTGACCGTAACCGTGGCGCTGATGGGGTTCGGAATTTCCGGAGTCTTCGTCAGCCTGTTCGCCTCCAGAAGCGCACGGCCGGAACGCGCCATCGCGCTGCTCGCCGGCGCTTTCGTGATCTCGTCATTCGCCTGCCTGGGTGCGATCAGCCGCATTCCGGAATACATGCCCTGGGCGCCGACCATCGTCAAGCTCATTCTGTCTTACATCGCTCTCACCGTCCCGTTCCTTTGTTCGGGTGGCGTACTGGGCTGGATCTTCATGCTGCGCGCGAAGTCCATCGGCCGGCTCTATGCAATCGATCTGGCGTGCAGCAGCGGCGCGGTCATGGCGTTTCTCTTGTTGTTATGGCCCATCGGCGGCGATTGGTTCGTTTGGTTGTGCGGCGCGGTCGCGTTCATCGGTTTCCTGGCGTTCAGCCAGAGAGTACTTGGCCTCGGATGGCGATTGGCGGTGGCCGCCGTCTTTCTGGTCAGCGTGCTCGGGCTGAATAAGAATCTCATGGGCAAAGTGCCGGTGGCGTACAAGACCCTGGCGCGCGCCTACCGGCCGGGAGTAACCACAGCCACGGTGGAAGCCACCGAGTGGACACCGATTACGCGCATCGATCTTTGGTCGGATACCGCACACGATCTCGCGTCCGGCAAACTGACGCCCGATGCCGAAGACGCCAAAATGATCACTCAGGACGCGGACGCGTTTACGATGCTGTGGGGACCGCATCATGTCGCCTGGGAGAAGGACCAGGCTCGTCAGGGCAAGTATGTCGGCGCGCTGTCATTGACCTATTTGCTCAACAGGAACCCACAGGACGCGCTGATCATCGGCGTTGGCGGCGGCGTGGATATGATGACGGCGCGTGTGTATGGGGCAAACCGCATCACCGGCGTCGAGATCAATCCGGCAACGGTGGCGCTGGACAGTGGACCGTATAGTGACTTTCTGCAATGGCCGAAATGGGAAGGCGTCAACCTGGTGCGCGCCGAAGGGCGCAACTATCTGCGTGGAAAGCGCGGCAGCTACGACACCATCGTGATGAGCGGCGTCGATACGTTCTCCGCGCTCAATTCCGGCGCGTACGTGCTTTCAGAGAATTATCTCTATACCGTGGAGGCGGTCGAAGATTATCTGCGCGCATTGAAGCCGGATGGGACGGCGGCGATCTATCGCTGGTTCTTTTATCGAGGGCCGCGGGAGAGCCTGCGGCTCGCCGGAATGTTCCGCGAAGCCGCCGAACGCCTGGGAATAGCGCATCCCGAACAATGCATCCTGGTGGTCTCGGAAGACCTGGGATGGGGACGCTATCGCTGGGCCGCCACGTTCATCAAGAAGCGGCCGTTCACAGCGGCCGAAGTATCCGAGGTGCAGGCGGCAATCGCCGGAAACCCGAAGCTCTCCATCGCCTATATGCCGAAGGTATTTTCGCCCGAGGTGCAGGCGCAAATGGAGCAGAAGGAGACCGATCGCGATCCGTCACTGAGTTTCGCTCGCGGCGTCTACAATCAATTGCTCACCTCGTCGCCGGCGCAACGCGCGGAGTTCGTCAAGTCCTACCAATTTCGCATCGATCCGGTGTTCGACGACCGGCCGTTTTTCTTCGAGTATTTCAAACCTGGCGCCCAGCGGGTGAACGCCAGCGCTTTGAGCGCCGACCTGAGTTCGATTCGCGGACCGGCCGGTTATTATGTGCTCTACATTTTGCTGCTTATCTGCGCGGTCATTTGCGTTGGCTGCATCCTGGTTCCGCTGTCGCTGTTCCAGCGGCGCGGGCTGAAGACTCCAGGCGTGGTGCCCCTGGTTTTGTTTTTCGCCTGCCTGGGTGCGGGGTACATGTTGTTTGAAGTCGGGGCGATGCAGGTGTTGAGTGTTTTTGTCGGCGATCCGGCATATTCTCTGGCCCTGGTCCTGGCCGGGTTACTCGTGGCCAGCGGAGTCGGAGCGGCGCTGTCGACCCGGTTCTCGCATTTGCCGGCGTTGCGCGTGATCTCGTATGCCACGGCAACTATCGCCGCCGCCATGGTGATCTGGCTCGCCGCGGCTCACTTCCTGGATCCGCGTGCCATGCAGCTACCGCTCACCGCGCGCGCGGCCATCACGCTGGCCGGGCTGTTCCCGGTCGGAGTTCTGCTGGGGCTGCCGTTTCCGACCGCGGTGAAGCAGGTCGAAAAGCTGAATCCGAACTTTATCGCCTGGGCGTGGGGAGTGAACGGCGTAACCAGCGTGCTGGCGTCGATCGTGGCAATTGTGGTGGCCATGCAGGTGGGCTTTACGCTCGTGGTCTGTATTGCGGCGGCCATCTACCTGCTTGGATTCATGGCGTACCGCTGGCATTGGCATGCGTTGCGTTGACGCAAATCCGGGCTGCGTCTCCTGAAGCCAGCGGCCTTGCCACCCTTGAAGGCAATCTTCATGCGTTGAGGATTGGGCCGCTAAGATGCCTTGGCGATCTTCTTCTCTTTCTCCGGCGGCGGAGGATAGACACGGTTCTCGTCGGTCAGGAAGCGATCTACGGCTTCATCGTCGTTCGGGTCGTAAGGGCCGTCGTCCGGATCGCTGGGGTCGTAAGGAATCGGGGCGTCTTCGGCGATGTTCTTCTTGACCCTTTCCCAATCACTTAGATCCCGATTTGGCAGCGGCATAAGCCCTCCTCTCCTTACGAGACGCGTACCGGAACGAGATGAATCGTACGTTGCGGTTACGCATAGTGTAAACCAAGGCGAGCATCGCGCCTTTCACTTGAACCAGCGCCACGTCGAGAAACCGCAATTCCGGATTTGTCTTGAGGCGATATGTGACTTTTTCGGGATTTTCGAACACCAGATGGGCGACGAAAAAGTCCAAGCCATGCTTCTTCAGATTCGCTTCGCGCTTGGCCTCGTCCCATTCGTACACGAGGCAATTCTAGCTCATGGAAGAAAAAACTATCGTCAATTCAGAAACATCGTCCTATACAAAGTATCTCTCTGCACCGGTTTGAATCCGGCGTCGCGGATAATTCGCCGTAACTCCTCTTCGGTCGTGCAGTTACTCGTTCCCGCGGCTTTGACTACGTTTTCTTCCAACATCACGGAGCCCACGTCGTTGCCGCCGAAGTGAAGGCCTAACTCGAGGACCTTCAATCCCTGCGTGACCCAGCTGGCCTGCACGTTTTCGATGTTATCGAGATAGAGGCGGGAGATAGCGAGCACCTTTAAATATTCGACGCTGGTGGCTTCGTCCCAGCCGCGGCCGCCTAATGCGGTGTGCTTGGGCTGGAAGCTCCAGGGGATAAATGCGGTAAATCCGCCTGTATCTTCCTGTAAGTTGCGGATAACTTCAAAATGGTTGATGCGCTGGTCGAAGCTTTCGCCCACGCCGAACATCATGGTGGCCGTGGTTCTCATGCCTAACTGGTGCGCGGTGCGGTGCACGTTGACCCAGTCCGCAGTGCGGCACTTGAGCCGCGCGATGCGGAAGCGCACATCGTCGTCGAGGATTTCCGCGCCGCCGCCGGGGATCGAATCGAGGCCGGCATCGCGCAGCCTGGCGATGGTGTCGCGCACGCTCAGATTGGAATACTCCGCGATGGCCAGAATTTCCGACGCCGACAGGCAGTGCAGCCAGATCTCGGGAAAGCGCTGCCTGATGCCGGTGAAGAGGCGCTCGAACCAGTCGATCTTGAGGTCGGGATGAAGTCCGCCCTGCATCAAGACGCCGGTTCCACCCATCTCGATGGTTTCGGCGATCTTTTCGTAGATCTTTTCGAAATCGAGAATGTAGCCTTCGTCGGAGCGCGGGATTGTTTTTCCCGGTTTGGGCAGCGGCCGGTAGAAGGCGCAGAAGGTGCAGTACTCGGTGCAGAAGTTGGTGTAGTTGATGTTGCGATCGATGATGTAGGTGACCACGCCTTCAGGATGCAGCCGGCGGCGCACGGCGTCGGCCTCGAAGCCCAGGCCGATGAGGTCGGGAGATTGGAGGTGGTCGAGGGCCTGTTCGCGCGTGATCGGCATAAAACGATTCTAGCAATTCTGGGGATTTGGGGTCAGCGGTTTTCGGGCGGATTGGGAGGGTCGTTCTTGCCCGGATTGCGGAAGAGGAACAACCCGCGGCTGCGCACGGGGCGTTGCTGGGTGCGCGAGAGATTGGACCGGGTCGACACGCCGCTGAAAAGGACAAAGAAGTCGAGAAACATCCTCAGCAGGCTCTTCTTTTTTTCGTTTTCAACTGCCATCTGACGATCCTTCGCGGGGCGGACCGAGCCAAACTCGTTTCTCGATCTCATCCGTGCAAGTTGGATGATTCAATTGCGCCTCCCGGTGCGGCTCGAGTTCGGCCGGTTCGATTCAATTCACCGCGGCTGCGGCGCCCCCGGCTTGGTTGCCACCGCCGGCGTAACATTCGAACCCGGCGATACGGCCGGGGCCGCCGGCGCCGTCAGAACCGTGATCGCGTCGGGCGGCAGCGGTTTGTCGGCATTGGCCAGCAAGAGGCTCACCTGCCACATTTCGGTGTCGCTCAGGACCTTTTTGAATGCGGGCATCCCGGAGAGGCGAATGCCGTTGGCGACCTTCCAATAGGTTTCGCCGGGCGGGTCGTCGCTTACGCCCACCACCTGGTCGTTGTGGTGCTTCTCCCACAGCGGGGGCGCGTCGGGGAACATGTCGCGGCCGACGGCGGAGGGCTTGCCGTAGAAGCCGTGGCAAAAGGCGCATTGGTCGCTGTAAATGTGCGCGCCGGCGACGAAGGTGGCTTCATCGGCTTGGATGGGCGGGTTGGCGATCATTTCGCGATGGATGCGCTCATCGAGCGGAACGCTTGTGATCAGGCGCTCCTCGGGCAAAGGCGGGTCGGCAACCGCGACCGGAACATGGCCGTAGTGGAACCACAGAAGCACGGCGATGGGCATGAGCACGATCCCAATGACGATCCCCAGCAAGAAACGCAACATGAATGCCTGCGCCCTCCGTCGCTCCCCTATCGTAGAGCAAATCGCAGCCTTCGGCGGCGGCCGGGGCTGAAACGCGAAGAATTGCCTTACAAAGTGGGGTGATTTTGAAACTATTACGGCTCAGTTACCACTATCCCATACCGCAGTCGACTTCCGCACCCAAAGCAAGGAGCGCCACCATGGAAGATCATTCCAAAATGAAGCTGGGCCGAAAGGCCATCAAGACCGACTCGCGAACCCTGAAGTTCGGCGACTATTTGACGCCCGCGTTGCCGCCGCCCCCGCCCGCGGCGGACTGGACCAAGGGAATGACGAGTTGGGGCATGATGATGAACGATACGCTGGGCGATTGCACCATCGCCGGCGTTGGCCATGCCATCCAGGTGTGGTCGGCGCAAAATGGAGGCATGACGACCGTTCCCGATCCGGCCATCGAGAAGTATTACGAGAAGTGGGACGGTTACGTGCCGGGCAAGCCGAGTACCGACAACGGCGGCGTGGAGCTGGACGTGCTGAACGACTGGCATAAGCAGGGGTTCGCCGGCCACGGCCTGCTGGCGTTTGCCGATCCGAAGACAGCGAGCCTGACCGAGATCCGCCAGTCGATCGCGTTGTTCGGCGGCGTCTACATCGGGCTGGCGCTGCCCCTCACGGCGCAAAAGCAGGGTGTGTGGGACGTGGTGAAAAACGGCGGCGCCAAAGCCAAAAAAGGCAGCTGGGGCGGCCACTGCGTCTTCGTACCCAAGTACGACGGGAAAACTTTCACCTGCATCACCTGGGGCCAGCTGAAGACCATGACCGTGGCCTTCTGGCGCGCGTATTGCGATGAGGCCCATACGCTGCTCGGCAAGAACTGGCTCGATGCCAAAGGATCGCCCGCCGGATTCAACCACGCGCAGTTGCAGGCCGACCTCTCCAAGATCAAGTAAACGCGGATTCGGGATCGCGCCGCGGGTCAAATCGGCGCGCGATGCGTCCAATGCAGTGCCGGTTCACATCCCAGCACCCGCAGGTGATTTAATAACCTAAAGGGGGCGCTGCCGACGGGCGGTTTCCGACTGGCGTAGACCGAAGCCACCGCACTGAGGCGGCTCTATCCGAAGGCCCGGCCTGAGGGAATCTCCTGGCGGGGCGCGCGTACGAGCCATCACGCAGGGCGCTCGAGCTTCCGCGGCCGGCGGAGATCGCACGGGGTGTATCCGCAGCGCCGTGGAGGAAACCCGAAACGATGTTCTCATTTCGCCGTCTTGCCCTGTTGCTGGCCCTGGGCCTGCCAGCCCTGCACGTCGTCCTGGCCCAGAGTTCGAGCACGAGCAGCAGCTCCCAACCGCAGGGACAGGATTCGGCGCAACAGGCCCCGGCGCTTGCTC
>JBAUBR010000308.1:0-3478 GCA_049676965.1 Occallatibacter sp. | reverse complement strand
GCTTTTTGGCGTCTTTTTCTGTCCTACCTGTCGGGCATATGGAACGGACATTTGGCTTCGCAAGGTCCGCAACCCCGCTTGGCTCAATTCCAAAATGTCTAAAACGAGTTTTTCAGGATCGACTAATTATGTCGAAGGCTCCGCATTTCTCGACGGGCGCGCGATCAACCCGCGCGAAATCGGCGGCCTCGAGGTTGATGCCGGACAGGTTCTCTCTACTACGCAGGGCAAAGTCGAAATGCTGCTCACGCCGGGCGTTTATCTGCGCCTGGACGATTCGAGCGCGGTGAAGATGATCTCGCCCGACCTGGCGCAAACCCAGGTTGAGGTCACCAGGGGGAAGGCCGGAGTTGAAGTCGACGAGATCTTCAAACAGAACGACTTACAGGTCGTGGTCGACAACGTGTCCACCGAACTGCTCAAAGACGGCTACTACGAGTTTAACGCCGATAACGGCACGGCCATGGTCTATCGCGGCGAGGCTGCCGTGATACTGGGCGGCCGGACCCGGGAGCTGAAGGACCATCATGAGTTCACGCTGTCAGAGGTCGGCGATGGCGGCAGGCCGCTGAACAAGGAGAAACCGGTGAGTTTCGACGCTTCCGCATCGCAGGACCAACTCTACAACTGGAGCAGCCTGCGCTCGGAGTACCTCGCCGAAGCCAATAACCAGATCGCCGGCGAATACGCAGGCGGCCCTGGCTTCAATCCCGGCTGGTACTGGGACCCTTACGGCTGGGACTACACCTTCATCGGATATGACCCATTCTTCAGCCCGTTTGGCTGGGGATTTTATCCCTTCGGCTGGTACGGCTGGGGCGGCTATGGGTGGGGCGGCGGCTATGGGTACGGCGGCCGGGGCTGGTACGGTGGCCGGGGTGGCCACCCCATGCAAGGGCATCCGGGTGTGGTCCGCGGCTACGCGGGCGGCGGATTCCATAACGGTGGTGGCTACGCTGGCGGAGGCTTCCGCAGCAGCGGTTTTGCCGGCGGTGGTGGATTCCATGGCGGCGGTTTCGCGGGCGGTGGTGGTGGACGGCGGTAAGCCATTGTAACTGCTGGAGAAAGCAACGCAACACCTCACGTCAGTCCGGCTGGAGCCAATCCAGCCGGACATTTTTTTGAATTATTGCTCTGGCCATCATTCACAAAACTCACAGAAATGTGTATTCTGTGATTGCCTATTGAGAGCATCTATCCATTCAACGAGGGAAAAATGATCCGCAAGACTCGCCTTTTTACTCCCGGACCCACCCCGCTGCTCCCCGCAGCCCAGTTCGCCATGGCCGCGGCCGACATTCACCACCGCACCGCCGAGTTTCGCGCCCTGTTCCTGAAGGTCCTGGCGCAATTGAAGGTCTTTGTTGGCACCAAAAACGACGTTCTGCTGCTGTCATGCTCGGGGACGGGCGCGATGGAGGCGTCCGTCTCCAATCTCACCTCGCCCGGCGATCGGGTGCTGGTGCTCACCGCCGGCAAGTTCGGCGAGCGCTGGGCTGAGCTCGCCAAGGCGTTCAATTGCCAGGTGGACGTCGTGACAGCTCCTTACGGGCAGACGTTTGACCTCGAAACCGTGCGCGCGGCCCTGAAGCCGGACACTCGCGCGGTTTACATGCAGGCCACGGAGACCTCGACGGCGGTGCGCCACGACGTGGAGGCGGTCGCGAAGTTGATCAAAGATTCGGGCAGCCAGGCGCTGCTGGTGGTCGACGGCATCACCGGCCTTGGCACCACGCACTTCGACGTCGACGGCTGGGGAATCGATGTCTTGATCGGCGGCTCGCAGAAGGCGGTGATGATTCCGCCAGGACTCGCGTATTTGAGCGTGAGCGAGAAGGCCTGGGCGGCAATGGAGAGCGCGAAGAATCCGCGCTACTATTTTGATCTTCGCAAGGAGCGCAAAAATGCCGTGAAAGGCGAGAGCGCGTACACGCCGGCCGTCGCGCTGGTGGCCGGGCTGAGCGCGGCGCTCGACTACATTGCCGGCCAGGCCAGTGGAGATCTCGAACAAGGCCGGATCGCGCTCATCGATAACGCGCAGGTGAACGCCGAGGCCACGCGTGCGGGCCTGGTCGCTCTCGGCTTCACGCTTTTCGCGCCTGCGTCCCCCGCCGCTGCCGCAACCGCCGTCGCAACGCCCGCCGGGGTCGACTCCGGCATTGTAGTAAAGGCGCTCAAGTCGCGCTTCGGCCTCGTCATCACCAACGGCCAGGGCGAAATGCAAGGCAAGATCTTTCGTGTGGCGCACCTCGGCTTCTTCGACTATCTCGACACCATTGCTCTGCTGGGCGCGATAGAACATATCGCCAAAGATACGCTGGGCTTGCCGGTGACTTATGGGCAAGCTATCGCCGCTGCGCAGCAGGTGTATGCGGAAGCAGCTTCTAGCTCCTAGCTCCTAGCTTCTAGCTGCTAGCTTGTCACCAGTGCTAGGGAACAGGAGCAGGGAGGCTATAAGTTATCCGCTAGAAGCTAGTAGCTAGCAGCTAGGAGCTGCTTTTATGGAACTTAGTTTCGGCGAAAAACTCGTTATAGCCCGCAAGCAGCTCGATATCTACCAATACGAAATGGCCGAGCGGCTGGGCGTGCATCCTAACTCGATCTGGAAGTACGAGCGCGGCGAGGGCAAGCCGCACGCAGCCGTGGTGCGCATGTTCGAGTTACTGTGCGAGCAGCACAATATCCGCTTCGATGAGTACACCGGCGCGCGCGGCAAGGGAGAAACCATGAAGGTGGTTCT
The DNA here is from genome assembly GCA_049676965.1 of Occallatibacter sp. GTDB lineage: Bacteria > Acidobacteriota > Terriglobia > Terriglobales > Acidobacteriaceae > Telmatobacter. The sequence continues at coordinate 738 of JBAUBR010000308.1, read as the reverse complement.
GGCGGAAAAGGTCAGCCCGGCGACATTGGCGGTTTTTGCCGCCGAGCCCGGATGGGAGATTCTAACTCACGATAAGTTGACCGGCGGTCTCGCCGCATCGCTGAAGGATGCTGACGCGCTTGTGGTCCGCAGCGCGGTGCAGGTTGACGGCAAGCTGATGGAGCAGGCGCCCAAACTGCGGGTGATAGGCCGCGCCGGCGTGGGTGTGGATAACATCGACGCCGATGCCGCCACCCGGCGCGGCATCGTGGTGATGAATACGCCGGGAGCGAACGCCGTCGCCGTGGCGGAGTTGACGATCGGCCTGATGCTGGCGCTGGCGCGCAAGCTCCCTGTGGCCAATTCCACCATGCACGCCGGCAAATGGGAAAAGAAATCGCTCCAGGGTGCGGAGCTGCGCGGCAAAACGCTGGGCATTCTGGGCCTGGGCCGCGTCGGCCTTGAAGTTGCCCGGCGCGCGCGCGGATTCGGCCTGGAAATCATCGGCAGCGACCCGTTTGTCTCCGCCGCCGTGGCGCGCGAAAACGGCATTCGGCTCGTGCCGCTGGAGGAACTCTTTGCCGGCTCGGACTACATTACGCTTCACGTGGGCCTCACGCCGCAAACGAATGGAATCGTGAACGCGAAAACGATCGCGGCGATGAAAAAGGGTGTGCGCATCGTCAACTGCGCGCGCGGCGAGCTGGTGGACGATGCGGCGCTGGCGGCGGCGCTCAAGGGCGGCCACGTGGCCGGGGC
>JBAUBR010000307.1:0-2656 GCA_049676965.1 Occallatibacter sp. | reverse complement strand
CCGAAGTATTACAAGCCGCAGCGAATTACTGCGGAAATGGTTACCGATTTGAAGCAGCTCAGTCCATTTGATCCTGACCATATGCCGGAAGAGATCCTGTTGACCGGGGCGTTTCATCGCCGATTTCCGGATCTGCCCCAAGTGGCGTGTTTCGACACGGCTTTTCACCATGACCTTCCGCGCGTAGCTCAAATGCTGCCAATCCCTCGTCGTTACGAAGCGCAAGGCGTGCGACGGTACGGTTTTCACGGGCTGTCATATGAGTTTCTGATGGAAGAACTGGCCCGCCTGGCTGGAGCGGATGCGGCACAAGGCCGGGTAGTCCTCGCTCACCTGGGCAATGGGGCGAGCCTGGCGGCTGTGCGTAATGGCAAATCCGTCGACACCAGCATGAGTTTTACTCCGACCGCGGGCGTGCCGATGAGCACCCGCACCGGTGATCTCGATCCCGGACTGGTTTGGTATCTGGCGCGCACCGAAAAAATGAGCGCCAAAGAATTCAACGACATCGTCAATTTCCAGTCCGGTCTGCTCGGCATTTCCGAAATCAGTTCCGACATGCGTGACTTGCTAAAGCACGAGACGCAGGACGTGAGGGCGGCTGAAGCGGTCGCGCTGTTCTGTTACCAGGTCAAGAAGTGGATTGGCTCATTCGCGGCGGCGTTGGGCGGAATCGAGACACTGGTGTTCGCCGGAGGCATCGGAGAGAATGCCCCCGCAGTCCGCGCTCGGATTTGCGATGGGCTAGGATTCCTTGGAATCGAACTCGAAGAAAAGCAAAACGCGGCGAACACGGGCATGATTTCCACAGCGTCCAGCCGGGTTGTGGTCCGCGTCATTCATACGGACGAAGAGCAAATAATAGCCAAGACGGTTTGCCAGGTTCTCGGTTTGGCTATAAGGCGATCTCCATAACTAATTATGGCTGCAATTATCGAAGTCGCATCATCGAATTCTTCCACGAAGCCGGACCAGACCACATCCTCGTCCGGGCTTACGAGCGATGAAGCACGGAGCCGTCTTCAAAAAGACGGCTCCAATGCCATGCCCGACGTGTCCGCTCATCCACTTCGACACGCATTGGCCAAGTTTTGGGCGCCTGTCCCATGGTTGCTCGAAGCCTCGATTGTGCTTGAGGTCGTGCTGCACAAATACTTCGAGGCCTCGATTATTGCGGGCCTGCTGGTCTTCAACGCAGCGCTAGCGTATTTCCAGGAAGGTCGTGCCCAAGCTACTTTAAAGGCATTGAACTCGCGTCTCGCCTTGAATGCCTCCGTGGAGCGCGATGGTGTATGGAAGACGGTACCGGCCGCGAAGTTAGTGCGAGGCGATCTCGTCAAGTTGTCGCTCGGCGGCGTGGTTGCGGCGGATGTACATTTGGTCGGGGGATCTGTTTTGCTTGATCAATCCATGCTCACAGGCGAATCTTTGCCCATTGAAGCTGGTCCAGGAGTTGATACCTACGCGGGAGCACTGGTACGGCGTGGTGAAGCAACCGCAGAAGTGACAGCCACTGGGATTCATACCAAGTTTGGCCGTACGGCAGAACTCGTCCGCACTGCGCACGCTGCAAGTTCGCAGCAAAAGGCTGTGCTGCGCATCGTGCGCAATCTGGCTATTTTCAATGGTGTCGTCATCCTTATTATCGGAGCGTATGCCTATTTTCATGCGATGCCGTGGAGCGAGATTATCCCTCTGCTTCTCACGTCGGTTCTTGCTGCAATACCCGTGGCATTGCCGGCAACATTCACGCTTGCGGCGGCACTTGGAGCGCGATCTCTGGCGAAGCTGGGCGTCCTGCCGACGCGGCTATCGGCTGTGGATGAGGCTGCGACAATTGACGTCCTGTGCTCAGACAAAACGGGAACGCTCACTCGCAATCAACTTTCAGTCACGAGCGTCAAGCCGATGCCCGGGTTTGACGAAGCCCACGTCCTCGGCATGGCAGCCCTCGCAAGTTCTGACGGCGGGGATGACGCGGTGGATGCGGCGATTCGCTCTGCCTCCACCCAGAAGCCGGCATCGGACCTTCCGAAGCTGATCGCGTTTGTGCCATTCGACCCGGCCAAGAAAACTTCCGAAGCAACAGCAACCGACGCAAAGGGTGGCGTAGTGCGGATCGTGAAGGGGGCCTTCGCAGTAGTCGCGAGCCTGACCGCGCCTCCACCCACCGCAGCCGGTTTGGCCGACGAACTTGAGAAGCAAGGTTTCAGAGTACTGGCGGTAGCAGCCGGCCCTGCGGCATCTCTGAAGCTTTTGGGACTAATCGCACTCAGTGACCCGCCCCGTAAGGACTCGATCTCTCTGATTTCGGAGCTGAAGACCCTGGGCGTGCGCACGGTCATGGTGACGGGTGACGCTCCAGCTACGGCGGCAATCGTTGCGCACGCAGTAGGCTTGGATGGGGCTGTTTGCCCGCCCGGACCGGTACCCGATGGCGTAAAACCGGAGGATTTTGCGGTATTCGCAAGTATCCTTCCCGAAGGAAAATTTGATCTCGTCAAGGCCTTCCAGAAGAACGGGCACACGGTTGGGATGTGCGGCGATGGCGCCAACGATGCACCCGCGCTGCGTCAGGCACAGATGGGGATTGCCGTATCGACCGCAACCGATGTCGCCACATCGGCAGCTGGCATTGTGTTGACGGAGGCGGGAC
>JBAUBR010000306.1:0-2936 GCA_049676965.1 Occallatibacter sp. | reverse complement strand
ACTTCCCACAGGCTCGACGACTGCGGCTGCTGACCAATTATGAGTTAGCCGCACAACCCCAAAAACCGGAACCAACTGTAAACCATGTCCCCGGTCTGATGTGTAAAGCAAGTCCCCGGCTGGACATGCCGCAGAATGACTGCGGGCTTTAGCCCCTGGGGGAATTGAACTCGCTTTTTCAGAGCTTCCCTAGGGATGGAGTTGGAAGGTTGCGGAGACTGGGACCTGGGAGGATCCTCCGGCCCAGACGGTATACGTTCCGCCTTCGACGGCCCATTGATGATTGGCGTTCCAGACGGCGAGCTGCTCCTGCGGAACGCTGAAGGTGACACGCCGGGTTTCTCCAGGCTTCAAATGAATGCGGGAAAAACCTGCCAGAGACCGTTCGGGTGTCTCGACGCTCGAGACATTCTCTCGCACGTAGAGTTGCGCGACCTCATCGCCTTCGCGCCCGCCGGTGTTCTGAACATCGACCGAAACCTCGATCGCTGCCTTGCTTCCCAGCTCCGGAGTCTGGACGGCGATGTGATCGTAACTGAACGTGGTGTAGCTGAGGCCGAATCCGAAGGGGTAGAGCGGCGTTCCGTCGTCATCCACATACTTGCGGATACGTGAAGGATCGGAGTTGTAGAAGTCAGGAAGCTGGCCGGTGCTTCGCGGAAACGTAATCGTCAACCTGCCGGCTGGATTGTTCTGGCCAAAGAGAGTCTCGGCGATCGCCTGCCCGCCGAACTCACCCGGATACCAGGCCTCCAGAACGGCGGGAATGTGCGTCTTGGCCCAGGAGATGGTCAGGGGTCTACCATTCTGAAGCACCAGGACCACGGGTTTGCCGGTGGCGGCCACGGATTCGAGAAGCTGTTCCTGATTGCCGGGAAGAGCGAGGCTGCTGCGATCGAAGCCTTCGCCGGAGATGCCCTGCCACTCGCCCAGGCCGAGAATGGCGACGTCGGAATTGGCCGCGGCAGCCGCAGCGGCGGCGATATCGTTGCCGTCCTGGAAGGTGATGGACGCTGACGGAGCAATTTTGCGAATGCCGTCGAGCATGCCAATGTGCAGCCCGTTGGTTTCCACCTCGTAGCCGCCGTAGCGGGCCACGGCGGCATTGGGACCAATGACGGCGATGCGGCGGAGCGAGGGCGAGAGGGGCAGGAGATTGCCTTCGTTTTTGAGCAGAGTCATGGACTGTCTTGCGGCCGCGAGCGAGATGGCGAGATGAGCCGGTGAACGATCCACGCGGGCATGGAGCGCGGGATCGACCAGCGGATCATCGAAGAGGCCGAGTGCGAATTTTACGCGCAGCACCGACGAGACCGCGCGGTCGAGATCCTGCCGGGAGAGCGATCCCTCGCGAATGCAATCGATCAGGGACTGTTGAAAGACCGCGTGATCGAAGTCGTAGAACTGCATGTCGACGCCAGACCGGATGCCCATGCAAACAGCCTCTTTGGGCGATGCGGCGACGTGATGCACAGTGTAAAGTCGCTCAATGGCGCCGAGGTCCGAGAGCACGAAGCCCTGGAAGCCCCACTCCTGGCGCAGCACGGTCTTCAGCAAAAACGGATCGGCGGTGACGGGTATACCGTCGATTTCGTGATAAGCGGCCATGACGCCCATGGCATGGCCCTCACGAATCGCAGGCTCAAATCCGCGCAGCATGATGGTGCGCAGTTCGCGCTCGCCGATGTGAACAGGCGAAGTGTTGGTGCCGCCTTCCGGCGATCCGTGGCCGGCGAAGTGTTTGGGCTCTGCGACGACTGAGTGATCCGAGGCGAGATTTTGGCCCTGCGCGCCGCGCACCCAGGCAAGGCCCATCTGCCCGGTGAGATAGGGATCTTCGCCGTAATCTTCTTCAACCCGCCCCCAGCGGGGATCGCGGGCGAGATCGAGAACCGGAGCAAGCACCATGTCGACGCCCGTGGCGCGCATCTCCGCGGCGATGGCAGCGCCGACGTTCCCTACAAGTTCAGGGTTCCAGGTTGCGGCGAGTCCGATGGGAGCGGGGAAGACGGTGCCCTTGTCGAACCCGTGCAGGCCTTCTTCAATGAAGAGCGCGGGAATGCCGAGGCGGTTGTGGGCGATGACCCACTTCTGGATGGTGTTGGATTGTTCGGGAGAGGGATAGAGGTCGTGAATGCCGCCGGCTCCAAGCGTTCCGAAGAGAGCCTCGGCTTTGGCAGGAAGGAAGACGGCGTCGCGCGTGGCGTGGGTATCGTCCAGTTGCTTGTCCATAAGCGCGGTTGCGCCTGTGTACAGGTCAAGCTGCCGGACTTTTTCCTCGAGGGTCATGCGTCCAAGCAGGTCGCCGACGCGCTGTTCAATGGAAAGGCCAGCCTCCCGATAGGGAGCTCGTGGGGCGGCCTGCTGGGCTGCGCAGGCGGCGAGTTCAGCGAGGGCCAGAGCGTAAGTGGCAGCAATGCGGAGGCTTTTCATGGTTTCCCTGGTTGGCGAGCGCGCAATCGGCGCGCGGCGAACGACAGTCGTCACTCAGCGAATATCGTCTTCCAGATCGACGCTGAGGGAATCCGGGGGGAAGGTCGCGGGATCCACGCCGAGGGTGGGGTTGGGCGCGTCGCCCATGACCAGTTCCAGCGTGCCTCCGCTGGCGATGTCGGCGTGACGAAACTAAACCTGGTTGAGCGGCTGACCAAGTCGTCGAACGGCGCGGACTGCTTCATCCGTTAGACGCGCCATTCTGCACGATACTGGCGTGAAAGCCGATCGCTCCTCATGAATGCCCATGCGGCTTGAAGGGATTGTTTGTTGACGCGGGTGCTCGTTTCCAAGGGGATCCGGTCTGGAAACGTGCTTTGGCCTGTACGCAACAACTGACGCTCGATTAGTCCCCGGACCAGCGAGCGATAGGAAAGTCCCTGAGGGTTCGAAATACCTTGACCTTCTACATCTCTGGCGGTATGCGGTATATGTAGAAGTAA
>JBAUBR010000305.1:0-16996 GCA_049676965.1 Occallatibacter sp. | reverse complement strand
GGGCGATCTCGGCCGCGCCGTCGGCGTCGATGGGAATGCCCATCACTTCGGCCGAGCGCTCGACGATGAAGCGCAACTCGTCCTCGGTGTAGAACTCGAGGCGCAGCAGGATGCCGAAGCGCGAGCGCAAGGGGGAGCTGAGCAGGCCGGGCCGAGTGGTGGCGCCGATGAACGTGAACGGCCGGATCTCCATCACGTGAGTGCGCGCCGCGGGGCCCTGGCCGATGATGATGTCGAGCTTGTAGTCCTCGAGCGCGGTGTAGAGCTTTTCTTCGAGTACCGGCTGCATGCGGTGAATTTCGTCGAGGAAAAGCACCTGCCGCTCGCGCAGGTTGGTCAGGATGGCGGTCAGGTCACCCTGGATCTGCAAGGCCGGCCCCGAAGTCTGCTGAAAGGCAACATCGAGTTCGTTGGCGATGATGGTAGCCAGGGTGGTCTTGCCCAGGCCGGGCGGGCCGAAAAGCAGGACGTGGTCGAGAGCCTCGCCGCGTGACTTGGCCGCCTCGAGCGCAATGGCCAACTGATCCTTGGCCTTGGACTGGCCGATGAACTCACCCAGGCGGCGCGGCCGAAGCTTGAGCTCGAAGACTTGCTCTTCGTCGGCGCGCGAGGCGCTCACCAGCCGGTCCGGGGCCTCATTGCGTGCATTGTCGCGCGCGATCACCATGCTGGAGAAAGTCTACTGGGTGCCGGTCGCGCGGGCAATATGGCGCCCTGGCGGGCAAAAATGGCTCCGGAAACGGCGATGCACCTGTCGGCTCGGCGAAAAAGAGCATTGCGGACGAATTCGAAAGGCCGTTGATTCCTCCGATTCTTGACTGTTTTGGTGCGCAATCGCAAATCGTTCCCGTGCAAGTGTGGGGAACCGTTAGCCTGAGGACGCCGATCCCAATTTGGGAGAGGATGAACCCCGCGGAAATCTTCGCCGGCCAATTGAGCACATGTGACGAAAGTGTTATGGGCTGCGCGCCGACTATCTGTTACTTCTGGAAGTAACCCTCGTAATCATCCGGCTGGAAATGCCCGGGAGGCTTCTATGTTTGACAAGTCTTGGCTCAGGCCGCTGGCAGTAATGGGCCTGGTGGCGTCGATTACCAGTTGCGGATCCACGCCGTCATTGACCTCTATTGTCATTAGTCCCACTTCGTTTACGACCACATTGGCGTTTCTGGCGGACGGGTCAGTGGCGCCGCAAGCCGATCAGCTAATGACGAGTTTCAAGGCCATCGGATACTATACCCATCCCGGCCATCCGGCGGAGACGAGGGATATTACCGACTCGGTCACTTGGTTTTCGTTCACTCCTGACCTCGTGACCATCAACAGTTCGGGAGTGGCTATTCCGGCCGGTTTGGCGATTGGGTTTACTCAAATCTGGGCCAGCGCGTCAGGGTATGAAGGCGACATCGTCAGCAACGCGGCAACCTACACGGTCGACTTACCTAGTTCAACGACATCCGCGGCAGTGGTAGCCATCTCCATTCAAAAGCCAAACCTCACGGTCAGCACGCTCAACGCGAATGAGACCTTCAAAGCCATCGGAATCACCGGGAACGGCGACCAGATGGATGTGACCGCGTCCTGCGTATGGTCGTCGAGCAACACCAGCGTCGCCACCATCAACGCCAAGACCGGGGTTGCTACGACCGTCGGCACCGGCACATCGAGCATTGGCGCCACTTTCAAAAACTCCGGCGGCATTGAGGCGACAGGGTTCACGACCCTCACTGTGCAGTAAGAGGATCACGGTTGCAATGTGGTCGCCGGTTTGCTGCGTATGCGGCTGCCGGTGCAAGTCCCGGACTAACGAAGGACCGCTCTCAGCAGCGGCCTTTCTTTTTTTTGCCGAACGATGAATCGGGCGGGCGCGGTCCGATTCTGTGCCGCGGCGTTCCGGCTCGGCGCTCGGCAGCCCATTTAGACTGGAAGGGTCCTCTCGAGCGTGATGACCCACCGGTTTGGCATCCTTCGCCGATTTCGATTCAATCGCCCACAGCGCATCGCTGCCGCATTGCTGGCGGCCTTCCTGGTACAGGGTTTCGTGCTCATCGGCCATCAGACGCTGAGCGACACCGATTATCAATATGCGCGCTGCGGCCGTGAAATGTGGGAGAAGCCGTCGCCGCTGGCCGGCTATTTCACCACCTGCGGCAACATCCACGACGGCGTGCTGGCCTACCGGCTCGCCGGCCTGCCGCTCACGCTGAATCTTCTGGCCGAGCGCGGTCTCGATCTCTTTCGCAAGCCTGAAGACCGTGTGGTGCAAACCGGTGGCGAGCTGAACACCTGGGAGCTGCGCCACCAGCTTACCCATGTGCTGTTGCTGCTGCGATTGCCGTTTCTGGGCGCCGGCTGCATCCTGGGTGGGTGTTTGTGGTGGGTCACGCGGCGGCTTTATGGGAACCTGGGTGGGTACACGGCGCTGGCGCTCTATTGCTTTTCGCCGGCGATGATCCGGGCCTGCGCTTCGCCCGATGCCGACGTGCTGGCTGCGCTAGGCGTGTTCGGGGGCATTTACACGTCGATCGGCGTGGCCCACGCCATGCAGGGGCCGCGGCGCAAATGGCGCCCGCGCATCGTGCTGCTCACAGTTGTCTTTGGCTTGGCCGCGGCCGCGCACATTGCAGCCCTGCCGGTGGTGGCGCTCATAGGGCTCGCGGCCATGCTATGGGTGGCCGAGGGGCGAAGGAGCCAGGTGCTGCCGGTAATTCTTATGTCCACTGCGGGGGCGCTGCTGCTGGTTTTTGCCTGCTACGGCTTCTCGGCGGATGCGTTCAGCTACGTATTCCGCTCGGCGGCCGGCTTCATTTGGGTCTCGCTCGATCCGGCGCGGAGATTTTTCTCCACTCTAGGCAATGCCGGGATCACCTGCGCGGCGATCGCTGCCGGCGTGTTCTATCTGGGGATGCGCAAGTCGCGCTACTTCGGCAATACCGCTCCGCTGCTTTGCTTTCTGGCATTGATCGTGCTCGTGACGACCGGCGTTTCCGCCACTCCGTGGCTGTGGGCGCTGCCGTTTCTGTTCACGTTCATCGGCGGGGTTTTTGCCGACGCGTATGAAACGCCTAAAGGGCGGGTGGCAATGGCAACGGCCGGGGGCGTGGTGGTGTTGCAGGCGGTGTTTTGCGTGCTGAGCGTGGCAAGGCTGCTGTAACCGGCCGTACAGAATATGCAGTGGACGACATTAGGCGTCCTGGAGCATACTGCTGGAGTTGGACACTTCTCCCTCCCTGTATACGCGATCAGTGAGGCGAGCAATCGCAAGCAAGCCAGATAGTTGCAAGGCCGTCAAGACGACAATTAAGGAACACTATCATGGCTGAACCGGAGAAGCAGTGGAAAGTCATCTTCCACGACGAGTTTCTTGCAGAGTTTGGAACCTGGACGGAAGTAGTTCAAGATGCGGTTCTCAGCGCGCTTGGGAAGCTGCGGAGATTTGGGCCTTCCCTTGGTCGGCCAAGCGTGGACACTCTCAAGGGGTCGGAATATCCCAACATGAAGGAACTTCGCGTGGATGCCGAAGGCGGGGTCTGGCGAATTGCATTCGCCTTCGATCCAAAGCGCAGAGCCATCTTGCTAACGGGCGGGAACAAGACCGGAATCTCGAAGGACCGATTTTACTCAATGCTTATTCGAACTGCCGATGCACGGTACCGTGGCCACTTGATTCGAATCGATGAGAAACGGAGCAGGAAATGACAGTCTCTCTTGAAGCAGTTCTGCAAAGCCTTCCGGAAGAACGTCGGCGCAGGATTGAACTGCGTGCCGCCGAATTGATTGCCGAGGAGTTGAATCTGCGCGAGGTGCGGCGTTTGCGCAAGCTGACCCAGGCGCGTCTGTCAAAGACGCTCAAGATCGGGCAAGAAGGCGTTTCGCGGATTGAGAAGCGCTCCGACCTCTACATCTCGACTTTGCGAAACTACGTCGAAGGGGTGGGAGGCAGGTTGAAGTTGGTGGTCGAGCTTCCCGATCGGCCGCCGGTAGTTCTGGCTGGGTTGGGCGAAGATCAGGGCCAAAAAAGGGGCAGAAGGAAGGGTGGAACCGGCGCCCGATCGAAGGCCAAAACTCGGCGCGCCGCGTGAGTGTGTGGAGGGTTTCCAATTTGCGCCGAAACATCACTATAAATTAAAGCAAACTAAAGACTTAATTGGCTATTCCCGCCTTGCTTATTCGCTCCCTGAGCAGGTAAAATAAAAGCATCGCTTGCGGACCCGGCCCTGCTTCTACCGGAACCCTTCTGCCGCCTTCCCGCGAAGCGAAAAACTACTATGGCCGACGATAAGAATCCCCAGCTTCCGCTTGACGGAGGAACGCCGCCCGACGGCGGCACAAACTTCGTTCCCATGAACATTGAAGAGGAGATGCGCCGCTCCTACCTCTCCTACTCCATGTCGGTGATCATCGGACGGGCGCTGCCGGATGCGCGCGACGGCTTGAAGCCCGTGCACCGGCGGATACTCACGGCCATGGATCGTGAAGGTCTGCAGCACAACAAGAGATATTCCAAGTGCGCCGGCGTAGTTGGCGAGTGCTTGAAGAAGTATCACCCCCATGGCGACTCGGCCGTGTACGACGCCCTGGTGCGCATGGCGCAGCCGTGGACATTGCGCTATCCGCTGATTGACGGGCAGGGCAACTTCGGCTCCGTGGATGGCGATCCGCCGGCGGCCTATCGTTACACCGAATGCCGCATGGAGCGTATCGCCGAAGAGATGATGGCTGACATCGAAATGGAGACCGTCGATATGGCCTCCAACTTCGATGAGACCACCGACGAACCGACGGTGCTGCCAACCAGAATTCCGACACTGATCATCAACGGCTCGAGCGGCATCGCCGTAGGCATGGCAACCAACGTTCCGCCGCACAATTTGACCGAAGTGGTCAACGCGGCCATCGAGCTGGTCAAGAATCCGAAGGCGGGTCTGAGCGAAGTCCTCAAGCACGTTCAAGGACCTGATTTTCCTACTGGCGGGTTCCTCTACGGCCGCAGCGGCATTGCGCAGGCCTACAAAACCGGCCGCGGCCGCTTCATGATGCGCGCCCGCGTGGCCACGGAGAACCTGACCAAGGAAAAACAGGCTATCATCGTCACCGAGATTCCCTACCAGGTCAACAAGTCCAAGCTCGTCGAACGCATCGCCGAGCTGGTCAACGAGAAGGTCATCGACGACATCGGCGACGTGCGCGACGAGAGCGATCGCGACGGCATGCGCATCGTCATCGAGCTCAAGCGCGGCGCGCAGCCTGAGATTGTGCTGAACCAGCTTTACAAGCACACGCAGATGCAGGAAAGCTTCTCGATGATCTTTCTCGCGGTGCTGAACGGGCAGCCGCGCGAGTTCCCCCTCGACGAAGCTATTCGCACCTTCATCAATCACCGCATCGACGTGGTGCAGCGCCGCACTGTCTACCTGCTGCGCAAGGCCCGCGAACGCGAACATCAGCTCGAGGGCTACAAGATTGCGCTCGACAATCTCGATACCGTGATCCGCATCATCCGCGCGTCGAACTCCCGCGCCGATGCCCGCGAGAACCTCTATGCGTGGGGCAAGGGAAATGAGATCGTCATCACGCTCGACCGCGAGCGACTGCCGAGCGAAGAGCGCGGCCTCACGCTGCGCCAGATCGATGCCATTCTCGAACTGCAGCTCTACCGGCTCACGCAGCTCTCCATCGACGAAATCCTGAACGAGCTCAAAGAGATTCGCCAGAAGATAGCCGAGTACGAGGAGATCCTGGCCAGCGAGAAGAAGCTGCGCGCGGTGATCGTGAAGGAACTCGAAGAAGTGCGCGACAAGTATGGCGACGCGCGCCGCACCCAGATCGTCGACGAATCGGCCGAGCTGCAGCTTGAAGACCTGATCGCCGACGAGCAGGTCGCGGTGACTGTGAGCCACCAGGGCTACTTGAAGCGTACGCCCATCTCCATCTATCGCCAGCAGCGGCGCGGCGGCACCGGCCGCACCGGCATGAAGACGCGCGAAGAAGATTTCGTTTCGCAGTTGATCGTCGACTCCTCGCACGCGTATCTGCTGTGTTTCACCAACGCCGGGCGGGTCTACTGGCTCAAGGTGTATGAGATTCCCGACGTGGGCGCTGCGGGCAAGGGCAAATCCATGCAAAGCCTGCTCAACCTGCAGGCGGGTGAGAACGTGCGCACCATTTTGCCGGTGCGCGATCTCGAAGAGGAGGGCAAGTTCATCTTCTTTGCCACGCGCAAGGGAACGGTGAAGAAGACTCCGCTGAAGGACTTCTCGAACGTGATGGCCCGGGGGATCATCGCCATCGGCATCGAGGAGGACGACGAACTCGTTGCCGCGCGCATCACCGAGAGCTGCCAGCTCGTCTTCCTGGCCACGCATCTGGGCATGGCCATCCGCTTCGACGAGTGCGATGTGCGCTCCATGGGCCGGCCAGCTTATGGCGTTCGCGGCATCGAGCTCGCAAAGGACGATTACGTTGTGGGTGTTGCGATTACGCCCAAGGAGCATGAGCCGGGCGCTTACCGCATTCTGGCCGTTACCGAAAACGGGTTCGGTAAACGCACCGATGTGGACGAGTATCGACTGCAGACGCGCGGCGGCAAGGGCGTGAAGAACATGAACGTCACCCCCCGGATCGGACGCGTGAACACCATCCAGCTGGTCGACGATGCGTCGGAGCTGATGGTGATCAGCCAGTGGGGCAAGATCATCCGCATCGATACGAAGACGGTGCGCGCCGCGGGACGCGCTACGCAGGGCGTGCGCCTGCTGAATCTCGAACCGGAAGACAAAGTCGCCGCCGCTGTCATCATCCCGCCCGAGGAGATCAGCAAGGACGACGAGCCGACGCTGCTGCAGTGATCGCCCGGCACGGAAAAAGAATGCGAATATGGACAAAACGATCCGTCGCGTGACCGATCTCGAGGAGCAAGAGGCTGAGACTCTCCGCTACTGGCAGAGCTTGTCGGTCGGGGATCGCATTGTCGCGGTCTGCGACTTGAGCGAAGCTGCGTATGCCTTCGCAAAGGCATTCAAAGGAGTGCCGGCCCATGATGACCGAGGATCTGAAGGACCTGTTACGAGCCTTCAACGCCAACGCGGTTGAGTACCTCGTCATCGGCGCCCACGCCCTCGGTGTGCACGCCCAACCGCGTGCGACCAAAGACCTGGACCTGTTCATCCGTTCGGATCCGAAAAATGCAAAGGCCGTTTTCCAGGCGTTGGCGCAGTTCGGCGCACCACTCAGTGGGCTGGGCCCCTCGGATTTTGGAGACGGCACAACCTTCCAATTGGGTCAGCCGCCAGACCGAATCGACATCCTGCAACGCATCGACGGTGTCAGTTTCGACGAAGCGTGGCCCAATCGCATCGAAGGCGCGATAGACGGCGAAATTCCGGTTTATGTGATCTCCAGAGAAGATTTGATCCGCAACAAACTCGCCAGTGGAAGGGATCAGGACATCGTCGATGTCAAGATGCTCCGCAAGGCGGATGAATTGAAGCTGAGCGAACGCAAATGAATCTCCGTAAGCGATCTCGAAAAGCAAGAGGCTGCGACCCTCCGCAACTCGCAAAGCTTGCCGGTTGGAGAGCGGCTTGTCGCGGTCTGTAAGTGAAGCGAGGCTGTGTACCAATTCGCCGCGACGGCTTCAAGCTTTGCCGGAGATTGTCCCACCGATCCGCGACGCGATTTCACTGCCCACCGGAGCTGAGCAACAGCCTGAAGTGCTCCCGCAGTTGCCCTACGGCGCGGTCAAAGGGATCCACAGCGCGGTAGGAGCGGGAGAGCATCACGCCGCCTTCCATCACCGCCAGGACATAGGTTGCAAGCGCATCAAGGTCCGTACCCGCCGGCATCCGCTCCTTCATCGCATCCAGGCATTCGCGGATCGCGCCAATCCATCCCTGAAAGTTCTGCGCGATGAGCGCATGAGCGGGAACGTTCTCCGCGTCGATCTCGAGCGCCAGCCGGCCCAGCGGGCATCCGTATTTGCTCTCCGTGGCCACGATCCTCTCGCGATACCCGGCGAGAATGGCAAAGATGCGCTCCGCCGGCTCGGTGGTCGCCGCAAACGCGGGTTCAACCACCATCGGCCGCAGGAGGTGCAAATATCCATCCAAAACGGCTTTCAGCAGTGCCTCCTTGTTGTCGAAAAAGTGATAGAAGCTCCCTGAATTGACCTCGGCGTGGGCCAGCAACTCCGCCATGCTGGTTCCGGCAAACCCGCGCTCCCAAAAGAGATAGCGCGCCGATTCGATCAGCCGGTCGCGGGTCGGCAAAGTTGCTTTCGTCACTGTTCGTCAAAATCTCCTTGACACTTACTACTCTATATTGCTTCGATGTTACTTGAACAATCAACTAAGAGGATAGAACCTTGAAAATCTTAAGCTTTGTCCTTTTCCTTGCCATCCTTCCACCAGCCTTCGCGTCGGCACAGGGCGACTCTTCCACTGCCGCTCCGGTGCCGACGGAGAAGGCGCTCATCATCCAGCTTGAAGTTCCAGCTTCTCTGCCGGTCGTCTGGAACGCCTTTACCACCAGCGAAGGCCTCAGCACATGGTTGACACCGGGAGCAGTCGTCGATTTGCGTCCCGGCGGCGAATGGACGGCGCACTTCCCGGGCGGGAGCACCGGCGGGGGCACCATCGTCAGCTTCGTTCCGCAAAAGGAGATTGCCATCGCCGCCCTGGCGCCCGATCAATTTCCACACGTCCGCGCCGAGCGCACGCGCGCCGTCTTCCAGTTCGAGCCGCGCGGAGATTCGACCCTCGTCCGCCTGACCCAAACCGGCTGGAAAACCGGGCCGGAATGGGATCGCGCCTATGAGTATCTCGCCGCGGGTGACGCGCAGTTGCTGGCTACGCTGCACCGGCGCTTCGTCGACGGGCCCATCGACTGGAAGAAAGAGTGGGGCATCGCTGCGGAAAAGAGCAAATAAGGGAAATGAGAAATGGGTCTGCGCAAGTTCAACATCTGGGCAATCCTGGCTGCGGCGCTCTCAAGGATCATCGCGTCCAATCTTCGACAGCCAGCCCCTTCACCCTCCCGAACTCTCGCGTATTGGCGGTGACCAGAATGAGGTTCCGGCTGAAGGCCTGGCCGGCGATCAGCGTATCGTATTCACCGATGCGCTTGCCCCGGCGCTCCAGATCGACGCGGATTTTTCCCGCAGCTTGGGCATCAGTCGCGGAGAAGTCGAGTACTGCAACTTCGCTGCTGAGAAATGTCGCCAGACGGCGGGCATTCGGAGCAACACGGTCGCTCTTGGCCACGCCGTACCACAGCTCATGGACCACGATCGAAGATGTTGCAAGTGTCGCCTTGCCACGTACGGCTTGGACGAAGCGGGCTCGAACTTCCGTGGACGTTCCGTTGATCAGCTCAATGCAAACGTTGGTATCCAGCAGGTAGTTCACTTGAAATACTCACGTATGGGCGCGAGATTTTGCTTGCGCCCCTCGGGAAAGATCGGGTCTGCTCCCATTGCATCCATACGAGCAAACCATTCCTCGACCGATTCCTTTTTGGTCTCTGGCACAGGCTCCAGCAGGACGCCGGCGCCCATGCGCGTGACGCGAACCCGGTCGCCCTGGAAACGGAACTCCTTGGGCAGGCGAACGGCCTGGCTGCGGCCGTTCCAGAACAGCTTGGCGTCGGTGTGCTTTGGACTGGCTGCCGCTTTGGCGCTCATTATGCGCTCCTCAACAAGGTATATGACAACAGTATATATCATTCTCAAGCAGTCGGACTGCGTCCCTCTCGAAGCCGCAAGCGAAAATTATCAGCTTCCGGTTGCCAATTATCGGACGAATCCGCACCCGGATCGACACTTTCGACGGCAAGATGGGTCGGTATAGACTGAAAGGGCTCTGGCGTTTCTCCGCACACTCCCCCAATGGGCCGGTTGTCGTTCACAGTTCTGCTGCTGGCCGCACTTTGTGCGGCCTTTGCCAGCGCCACTCCGGCCCGGCCGGAGAAGGCGCATCGGCAGGCCACGCACAAGCCGGTTCCTCACGCAAAACAGCATCGGGCGGTCACCTGGCTACATCCACCAGCTCGTCCGGCAAGACGTACAGCCAGTCACGTCCACACCGCAGCGAATCGCGGATATCTCGCGGCCGGCCACGCGCTGCACCCCCCTCAATTGCGCCGTGGATCGACGGCTGCGCGGCTGCGCTCGGCGACGCTGACCGAGCGGCGGATCGCGCCTCCCGCAGATGAATCTCCCAGTGCCGAGTCTCCCTCCGACGAAGCTTCTGCTCCTACGCCTCCTGCACCGGATACACCGGAAGCCGCGGCGCCGGATTCCGAGCCTCCGGCCGCGGATTCCTCGGTTCCAGCCCCGCCCGCGGTCCCGGCGCCCGCCGCGTTGCGCATTCCCAGGGGCTACGTGCCGCCGCTGAAGGGCTCGCATGAGTCGCTGGTTCGGCAAAACGAGAGGTCGGAGGCCGAGGGCCTGGAGCGCATCGAGGACGAAGCGGACCTGAACGACCGCATCGCGCAAAAGCTGCTGGTGCCCGTGCCCGTCTCTTCGGCACTGACGGTGAACGCGAATCTGCCCGAGGATTTCCGCTATTGCCGGCCGTGGACGGCGCGATTCCTCGCCGACCTGGCGCGCGCTCACGATGTCGTGTTTCATCGGCCCATCGTGGTCAGCTCCGCGGTGCGAACCGTCGCCTACCAGAAGCAATTGGAGAGGATCAACGGCAACGCCGCGCCGGCGGAGGGCGATATCGTGAGCCCGCACCTGACGGGCGGCACCATCGACATCGCCAAGGAAGGCCTGCCGAGGCAGGAACTGGCCTGGATGCGTGCCTGGCTTGCGCCTTTGCAGGCGGATGGCAAGATCGACGTCGAAGAAGAGTTCCAGCAGGCCTGCTTCCACATCACGGTGTATCAGAGCTATGTGCCGCCGGCCGCGCCGAAGGTCGTGCCGCGCACCAAGCGGCGCCGGCCGTCGGTTGCCAATGCCCTGGCCACGCGGGCGATGTGAGGAGCAGACGATCAGGCGTGAATTTTGAACGACGGCTCCCCGCCGGCATCGGAGCAATCAATTTCATTGTCCATTTACGCGCGCTTCAGCGTACAATCGCGGCGAACGCTCTTTCATCCTGCGTCGATGCGGCCGTTCGATAAAATGCAACCGCAGGCGCGGTGCTAGTGTTCACCGGCGCAGAGCAAGTGCGCGAGGGCACGATTGCATTCTTGCAGCTCGGCTCTTCGAGAGGCGAAATCATGAGCGATATGCAAACCCAACCGGCGGCCGCGGCTCCTGTCCAGGGCAGCGGCCTGAGCCAGTGGCAGCGCGTCGTCAACATCTTCAGCGCGCCGTCGAAAACCTTCACCGACATCCGCGACCACAGCCGCTTATGGTGGCTGCCGTTTGTGATTTTCGCGGTGATTGGATACGTCTTTTTTGCCGCGGTTGCGACCAAAATCGGAATGCAGCAGTTGGCGCAG
Source organism: Occallatibacter sp. (assembly GCA_049676965.1). Taxonomy (GTDB): domain Bacteria; phylum Acidobacteriota; class Terriglobia; order Terriglobales; family Acidobacteriaceae; genus Telmatobacter. Next base: position 5,548 of record JBAUBR010000305.1, on the reverse strand, counting down.
AATCAGATTCAGCTCGACTCCAAAGCGCAGGAGCGCCTGGCGAGTGCGCCGCCGGAGCAGCGCGAGACGACGCTCAAGATCTCCGCCTACGTCACCGAGGGCGTCTTCATCGCCAATCCGGCCTTCATACTGGCTGGCATTGCGCTGCTTTCGCTCGGCCTGTGGGGCACGGTCAATTTCATCTTCGGAGGCAAGGCTAAATACGGACAAATCTTTGCCGTGTGGATGTTCGCCGGGCTGCCCGGCATTATAAAACCGGTGCTGGGAACCATTCTCATCATGATGGGGGTCGCCCCGGATACTTTCAATATCAAGAACTATGCGCCCACCAACGCCGCGGCCTTGTTCATGAATCCGCTGGATTCCAACAAGGCCCTCTATGCACTGGCCAGCTCGCTGGACGTGGTGACGATCTGGACGTTGGTGCTGCTGGGGATGGGTACTGCGATTGTTGCAGGCGTCAAACGCGGCTCGGGCTACATCGCCGTCTTTGGATGGTGGGCGATCTTTGTGCTGATCGGCGTGGGGTGGGCGTTGGCGTTCGGTTGATGCGCTGCATCGTTCCTTTGAGAACTGGATTGTCGATCATGTGTATCCCACCTTTTCGCAAAGAACGCGAAAGGATGACGCACCCAGCTTGATGACTTGCTTGTATCCCACCCTTTCCGCGAAAGACGCGGAAAGGATGGGGCACGGAAGTTCTGTGATTGCCTCTAAGCTGGTTATTCCGTCCAGCGGCGCAGCACCAGCGTGGCGTTGATGCCGCCGAAGCCGAAGGAATTCGACAGGGCCACATCGAAGTTGTGGTTGATCGCCTGGTTGGGCACGTAATCGAGGCGGCACTCGGGGTCGGCGTTGTCGAGATTCGTCGTTGGCGGGATCTGCTGATTGACCAGCGCCAGCACGCAGATGCCTGCTTCGAGACCCCCGGCGCCGCCCAGCAGATGGCCGGTCATCGATTTGGTTCCGCTCACCTTGAGCGTTCCGCTCAGCGCGTGCTCGCCGAAAACCAACTCGATAGCGCGCGACTCGTTGCCGTCGCCGGCGGGTGTGGACGTGGCGTGGGCGTTCACGTAGCCCACCTCTTCAGGCGCAATGCCCGCATCCTTGAGCGCCGCTCTCATGCTGCGCTGTGCGCCGGCGCCTTCCGGCGCGATTCCGGTCATGTGATAGGCATCGGCGCTCATGCCGTAGCCGATCACCTCGCCGAGAATCTTGGCGCCGCGCGCTTTGGCGAACTCCAATTCCTCCAAAACGAGAATTCCCGCGCCCTCGCCGATCACGAATCCGTCGCGATCCTTGTCAAAGGGCCGGCTGGCGTGCGTAGGCTCGTTGTTGCGCGTGGAGAGCGCGCGCATGGCGGCGAATCCGCCCACGGAAAGTGGCGTCACCGCAGCCTCAGCCCCGCCGGCAATCATGGCATCGGCGTCGCCGTGCAGGATCATGCGCACCGAGTCGCCAATGGAGTTGGCGCTGGTGGCGCAGGCGGTGGCCGTGGCCGAGATGGGGCCGCGCGCGCCATAGCGGATGCTCAACTGGCCCGCGGCCATGTTGATGATGGTGGCGGGAATGAAGAAGGGAGAGATCTTGCGCGGGCCGCCTTGCAGCAGGCTGGCGTGCTCGCGCTCGATGATTTCGAATCCGCCGATCCCCGAGCCTATGAAGATGCCGACGCGGTCGGCGATCTCCGGCGTCACCTTCAGGCCGGACTGCTCCATGGCCTCCTGCGCCGCGGCGAAGGCAAAATGAATGAAGCGGGCCATCTTGCGCGCTTCCTTTTTTTCGACGAAGTTGAGAGGGTCGAAGTTCTTGACCTCGGCCGCGAAGGTGACGGAGAAGCCGGTGGTATCGAAGCCCTGGATGGGGGCCATGCCGCTGGCGCCGGCGAGCAGTTGCCGCCATACCTCGGGAGCGGTGTTGCCCACCCCGCAAACCAGCCCCAGGCCGGTAATGACGACTCTTCGACTCACCTGTTACTTGCTGCCTTTCGCGGTCTTCTCGTTTTTCTCGATGTACTCGATCGCGTCCTTCACGGTCTTGATCTTTTCCGCATCCTCGTCGGGAATCTCGAGGTCGAAGGCTTCTTCAAACTGCATGACCAGCTCGACCACGTCCAGCGAATCGGCTCCCAGGTCCTCCTGAAAGCTGGCGCCAGGGGTTACTTCGGCCTCATCGACCTGTAGCTGCTCGACAATGATCTGCTTGACTTTTTCTTCCACGGCCATGCGTGATTCTCCTCGTATTGTTTGAAGCTTTGGATTCCCGTCGGGGCTTGATTCGATTCAGGCTCCGCCTGCCTACAATACTGTCCGACGGCGGGGGAACACAACCATGATGCCGAAAAATTGCGCACGACCCCGAAATTTCAAGTCTACTGGGCGGGTAGGGGTGTGTAAAGGCGTCGAGAGCAAAGAGCGATCGAACAGGCCGCCGGGGAAAGGACGGTCGAAAAGGGTGATCGGCGATCAAACCCGGCGAACACTGACGATAGTAACTATGCGGGAGCGATTATCGCTCTGAAATAACACGTAGGTAAGCGTACATTAGGCGAAGCAGCTCATGATGGAGGAAGACCGATGGAGGCTTTTCTGGTCGGAATTGCCGCGTTAGCGGGAATTCTTCTTGGTTTTTGGCTCCGCAGCACCGATGTGAATGCGGAAAAGGCCTTGTTGCAGCAGCGCAACCGTGAACTCGAGACCAGCCTGGGCGCTGCGCGCGACGAACTGGCGCAAAGCCGCACGGAATTGAACGCGCGGGCCGGATTTGAAGCTTTGGCTCAAGAGCGGGAGAAGAACGCCACAGAAATGGCCGCCGAACGGGACAAATTGCGCGCCGATCTGGAGGCCAAATCCGATGCCGAGCGAGACCACGTTGCGATCGTGAGCAAGCTCGAAGCCGAATTAAAGAACGAGCGTGAAAACCTGGCCGAAAAGGTGGCGCTGCTGGAAAGCGCGAAGCAGTCGCTCGCCAACCATTTCGAAGTGCTGGCCGGAGAGATCCTGGAAAAGAAAACGAAGAGCTTCGCCGAGGGCAGCCAGAACGAGTTGGAAAATCTTCTGGCGCCGCTTCGCGACCAACTCAAGGAGTTCCGCGAAAAGGTTGAGAAGGTGCAGATCGATTCCAGCGTCGGCGTGACCAGGCTCGAGACATTGATCGGCTCACTGGGCGATCTGAATCAACAGCTAACCGAAGAGGCGCACAATTTGACCACCGCGCTGCGCGGCTCAGCCAAGGCGCAGGGAGACTGGGGCGAGTTCATTCTGCGCGATCTGCTGGAGAAGGCCGGTTTGCGCGAGAGTGAGCAGTACAGCTTTCAGGAATCGTTTGAAGGAGTCAACGGCGACGACGGCGAGAAGAAAAAGTCGCAACGAACCGATGTCATTGTGTACCTTCCCGGCGGGCGCAATCTTGTAATCGACTCGAAGGTCTCTCTCACTGCGTTCACCGATTACGTAAACGCGGTGAGCGATGAGGAGCGCGACGCGGCCCTCAAACAGCACCTGGCCAGCGTGCGCGGCCATCTCGGCAGCCTGGCAAAGGCGGCATACCATCGGCTGCCGGGGCTCGAGTCTCCCGATTTTGTGGTGATGTTCGTTCCCATCGAGCCGGCGTTCCTGGTCGCGCTGCAGCACGACTCGTCGTTGTGGGCCGATGCTTATGCGCAGAATCTTCTGCTGGTGGGACCGACCACGCTTCTCTACGTCATCCGCATTGTGAATGTGCTGTGGCAGCAGGAGGCGCAATCGCGCAACGTGAAGGAAGTGATGGATCGCGGTGCAAAGCTCTATGAAAAATTTGTCGGGTTCGTCGGTGACATGGAAGGCATCGGCGTGAGCTTGCGCGATGCGAGCCGATGCTATGAGGATGCGCGGAAAAAGCTCACTGTGGGCGACGGCAACCTCATCCGCCAGGTGGAGATGCTGCGTCAACTCGGCGTAAAGCCGCGCAAGCCCCTTCCAACAAGCCTGCTGGAGACGGCTGAATTGGAGATTCCGGGCCTTGAGCTTGCGGCGGAGGCAGAGGAGCCGCAAGCGGAATTGACGAACTCCCAAGCGTGATTGAAACCATGCCATCGTCAATGGACATTCGAGGCACCGCTGATTGCCGAGGCGAAGCGCGGTACTTATCTACGAGGATCGTCTATCGTTTTGACAAGACGATTGTCATTCCACCTTGGATTCTGCCGGCTCTGTAAATGCCTCACGCATGCGCTTCCAGGTTGCCGATAGATCTTCGGGCAGCACGCGTGTTTCGCCGATCGAAGTCATAAAGTTTGTGTCGCCGGGCCAGCGCGGCAGGGCGTGCATGTGCAGATGGTTGGCGACGCCTGCCCCGGCCGCCTGGCCGAGATTCAATCCGAAGTTCAATCCGCCCGGTTTATACAAACTGCGCAGCACTTTTTCGGTGCGCTGCGCCAGGTCCATCAGTTCGTGCGCGGTGCCGCCAGGCAGTGCAACCAGGCGGTCGATGTGCGCATAGGGCACGATCATGACGTGGCCTGACGTGTACGGAAACGCATTAAGGCAGATGAAGCATTTCTCGCCGCGCAGCACCAGTCCCGCGGCGGCTTCGGCCTTGTCTTTCTCCATGCCCTGCGCGATGGCGTGGTCCACCGAGGCAATCATGTTGCAAAAGACGCAGCCGTGGTCGCCCGGCCAGTCGGCGAGCCCTACCGGCACGCCGGGACGCGCGGCAGCATCGGCCGAAGTGACGTAGGCGAAGCGCCAGGGAGTCCAGAGGATGTCCATGTTTTGAATGCCGCCGATGGAAGTATAGAGGCCGATTGTCGGGACGGGCCAACTGGCGCGCGACACGCAGCTGGTTGATTCGGTTCGAGCGCGAAATTTGCCCGGCAGAGCAGCAGCGTCTGAGCGCCTGCTGGCGCAATGGTTAGCGCCAAGCATGTGCTGCGATGCGGTACAGCCAACCTATTGGATTGACGCGGGATTGCGGAGGTTGCTACACTCTGAAGCGTAGCTTCCTGCGCGGATTCCAGCAGCGAGCTGCGGCCGCCCTTCAGCCAGCCGTTGCCTGCGGGTGTTTTCCAAGGAGACGAATTGCTTCTTGCGCCGGCTTGAACTGGCCCAGAAAGCTGTCTCTTTGGTTACACCATCTTCACAGCAAATGGGTGCGGCTTGAGGGATAATGGTCCCCGGCCCTATCGCGCGGCTGACGTCGCGGCGCGAGAGGCGAAACCGGCGGCAGCGATTTTCGCCGCTGGAGCAAGGAATCGCGGAGCTGGCAGTGATGGCAAACGTCCTCAATCCCGAACCCGAGAGCATAACCCTGAACACCGAAATGGAAACCCTCGACCCTGCGACGGAGTTGGAGCAGCCGCCGTACGAATCCCCGTCCAACCCCGAGGCCGCAAACGCAGCCGACGAGTACCCCACGCTGGACGCCGATGCACAAACCGAGCCTTTAGCCGAAGCCGCGCCGCGCGTTGAAGCCGATGAGGAAGCTGCGCCGGCCGCCGCCACCGAAGTCGCTGCCGAGCAGCCCGCCGCGTCCGCAGACATATCGACGGCCGCACCGGTTGCGGTTACGC
>JBAUBR010000304.1:0-12773 GCA_049676965.1 Occallatibacter sp. | reverse complement strand
CTGTCACGGCAGAGGTCGCGGGTTCGAGCCCCGTCGTCCCCGCCATAATCCTCAAGAAACTAAACGGTTTATGGCTAGAGCCTGTTATTAACTTCATGCGAGCATCCTGAAAAGTTGAGCGATCATGAGGCATGCGAAGGCGAGGAAGTGAAAGGCTCCGAGAGTGGTAGCGAGTCTTTCGTAATCGCGAGCCAATCGGCGGAATCGAGCGGCCCAGGCGAAGCTTCTTTCCACCACCCATCTTCGCGGCAGCAGTACGAAGCCGCGCTTTGCCTCGGTATGCTTGACCACTTCCAGTTGGATGCCATGCTCGGCTGCCGCTTGTTCGGCCGTCTCTCCTGTATAGCCTTGGTCCACATATGCCAACTCGACATTCTGCTGTGTAATCTGCTGCACTTGCCGGGCCAGTTCGCCCACCTGTGCGCGATCCTGCTCATCGGCCGGCGTGACGTGCAAGGCCAGTAGATGGCCCAGCGTATCTACTGCCGCATGGACCTTCGAACCCTTGCGCCGCTTGGCTCCATCGTAACCGGCTCGCGCTCCAGACTCGGGCGTCGATTGCAGGGTGCGGCTGTCCAGAATCATCGCCGTGGGCTGTGCCTTGCGCCCGGAAAACTCGCGCAACAGCATACGCAGATCCTCGACCATGGTCTCGAAACACTGGGCACGAATCCAGCGCTGAGTCTGTTGATAGACCACCGGCCGAGGAGGCAAAACATTGGGCATGTAGCGCCACTGTCCACCCGTGCGCACGATGTAGCGAAGTCCATTGAACACCGAGCGAAGACTGTACTCCCGCTGCTCGGAGTCTTCCCGGCACAGCGCAAGATACGGCACCACAAAGGCCCACTCCTCGTCCGTCACGTCGCTCGGATAACCAAACTGACCCTTGTTTCCCATCCTTTCATCGTCGGCCAAGGCAGAGCGCCCACGGATTTTCTTCATTCAAAAGGGATAAAGTTAATAACAGGCTCTAGCGGCAAAGTCAAGATCCTCCTTTGAGGATGCTGACAAGGCGGCTGGAGCGATCCACACTTTTTGTTGTTTCCCGCATCGCACCCTTCGAGGGTGCTGAAGAGGGTGCTGAAAGCGCCTTTTCCTTGCCCGCTTCCAGAACCATCGTCATCACTCGTTCTTTGGCCTCACGCTTCGTTGCGGAGATGGCTTCGATATCGTAGTTCTCAACGGAATTAGCCAGGTTGACGGAGTAGGCAGTGCTCAGTGTGTTCCCACAGCATACTCACAACGTTCCCTGACCGATTGTTTTGCAATCGCGGCAGCATGCGGCGTTCTTTTTCGGACTTCTGCCGAGGAAGAACGATCATGCTTTCGATTCCTCACGCAGACGGATATAGCAGAAAAGAGGCCATGCGTGTGCGTGTGCGCAGAACGTGATGTTCGCTGCAAGTCCCTCGCTCGGAAGCAAAGATGAGTCGAGAGAATCGGAGGCGCTCCATCGACCGGTCCAATATTCGGGAAAACTCATTGCATAGTTGGCAAAGGTCATTCGCTTCAAGAGGCTCTCAGCCAGGCTATGATCGATCGTGGCTGTGCCCAACACCAAAGGGCCGTGGAGCGCATACCAGAAGCCACCATTTTCACGCGATCCCTGCGGCGTACCTGGGTGGACGAGCGGTTTCTCGATCTGACGGGCGCCCATCTTTTCGCTGTCGAGCACTCGACGTTGAAGCTCCTTGAGGAGTCCGCGTTTGCGCTCCGTGCCCATCTCGGGTATCAGCAAAGCGAAGCCCTGCGGCTCCAGCCACAAATTGTCTTCGCCGAGAGATGTTGTCGAATCGGTCCAGGCACGGCGTGGAAACGGGCGATCCCCAAGGTCGCGCATCCACGCTTTAAGAACCTCGCTCCGGTATTCCAGCATAGCGGCGGCCAGCTCAGCGGCTTCCGGATCGCCTGCGCGCCTTAGAAGAGGTGCCAAATCGCCAAGGATGACGATACTCATGGCTGTGTTCATGCAGCTTTCGGCGGTTTCAAATGTGGAGTTATAGGAACCCTTAGTTTCCCACGCATAGAAGAGATCGTTCCAGTCCGAGTTCCAGAGGCGAATAAGTCCGTGCCTGCCCACACTTATCCGGTCGCGAAGGAAAAGGAAGGCCTGTCGCACGTGAGCCAGGACGGTATCCTCACCCGACTTCTCCGCTGGATAATAAGCAATTCGTTCGGAAAGCAGAGCGGCATCCTGTGTGACGCGTAGATATTCAGCAAGCAGCATAAAGAAGTAGAGCTGCTGATCGCTGGTCTGCATAGCGGTAGACGCAACCCAGCCGAATCCCTGGTCCATGAGCTTAACTTCACCGTCCGGGGCCGTTCGCTTCAATATAAACCGTAGAGTGGATCGCGCCAACGCAGGATTGGTATGACACAGCGGCAACGCTTGCTGTGCAATGTCGCGGTTCGATGCGAATACTCCCCATGCGTAGTCGTACATGCAGCCTTGTGGAATGATGGTCTCGTTGTAATACTCACGCCAGCTTGCCATGGCCTCAAGCACAGCTGCGTTCCACTGCATCTCGCGGCGGAGCTGGGCATCGCGTTCTGCGGAGAATCCAGGAATGATCTTGCGCCATTCCATACTGAATGCCGAGCCGCTTTCCGAATTCATGCCGGTATCAAAATGGAGTGCTTTCGTCAGATTGTCGACAGCTTGCTTCGATGCATCGCGTATATAGCCGAAAACACAACTAATCTCGCGGCTCTCGCCTGCTTTAAGCGTGAGACGTGTGCGAATGCCGATCGAAGACAGACCGGAGCTGTCTATCGCGCCATAAGGCTGCGTCGAGGCGTCACCGGCGGCATGAACGAACAATGCCGGCGGGTACTGTTCATAAGGATTCATCTCGCCGGCAGGGGGGAAAGTCAGGGGGCGCCGGGGCTTTGCATCAAAACGCGCGCAAATCAAGTCTGCGCCCATATGCTCGAACGGGCGAGCCGTGTAGCCAGGCGCTTTCGGATCGTGAATCGATTCGAAAGGCAGCATCCTGTAGTTCGCCAAAACTGTTTCCACATACTCAATGTCAAGCGGGCCGCCGGCGATGCCCTCGAAGCGCACTCGCAGCAGAAATGCCGAGGCTCCTTCGCCCACTGTGGTCGAAGGCCGCACGTGGATTGACCGCTCTACCTTCAGCCTCTGGTCAAGCTCATAGGAATAGCGCGCAAAGCCCACACCAAAAAGCTTGTCCGCCTTTATGGCCGCCGGCTCATCGAGACCTATGAGCTCATGCTTGCTGTCGCCAACGACGCAAGTCGCATTGTTCGCTCCCGACCATATGGCTTCACCTTGATTCATACGAGCCCAAGCACGTTCAGCGCTCAGTATCTGGATATGACCGCTCGCATGGGTGAAAAGGGTCAACCGATGATTGCCGAGCAGAAAGACCGGATCGTCCGGAATCATTTTTCCATCGAGGCCCCACATCGGTTTCGTTTGGTAGTGGTCGGAGAAACGAATGGGCCCTCGGTATGCGTAGCACGGTAGACCCTGACTACCATCTATCCATTCGCCCAGCGAACTGCCGGCAGGTTGTGGCCAGGCCTGCTTAACGAGCGAAGCGGCCGCTGTCGCACTCATTCCTGCCATGAAGGTTCTTCTCGTGCACTGATTCTCTTTCATGTCCGTGTTTGTTCTCGCTCGCTGCCATTTGCTGGCTGAGATTCCGTTGCCTCGCCCCTAGGCTTCATCAGAGAGTCCTACCTCTATCACCTGTTTAGCCCTTGTTCCTGTCCAATGCATTTCAATTCCTTCGAGTGGCACATTGTTCGTCTCTCGCACGCATAGGTAACAAGTTATACCTCCCTCCAATTGGACTTACTTCAGGAGGCGGAGATTTGCTTCCGTCGATGATCTTAGCGGGTCTAGAAGCAAAGAAGGGCAAATAAAGCTTAGCTCCCCGCCAGGTTTGCGGAAAAACACGCGAAAACGGCCCCGATTCGAGGCCGCTTTCCTTCGCTGCTGTCCTGGGTTAGCTTGCTTTCTCATAAGCAGGGTCGAGGAGGTTATCCCGCCACGCTTGTTCGGGGCGCATTGAACAGTCTCAGGCGCGAACTGACGACCCGTTTCACGGAATCGATGACAGGCGGCAAGATTTTATACGGCACAACTACGTTGGGTTCTCTGGCCAGGCTTTCTTCCAGGGACTGCCTCCATGCGACTCGTAGTTCGGTATTGATATGAATAATGTTGATTCCCGCTGCGATGGCCTTGCGGAAATCGTCATCGTCGGTTCCGGACCCGCCGTGCAAGGTCAGGAAGACGCCGGTCGCCTCCTTGATTTGCGAAATTCTTTCGATATTCAGGTGTTTCTTCGTCGTTCCCTGCACCATGCTCTTGAACATGCCGTGCATGTTCCCGACCGCCGGAGCGAGAACATCGATTCCGGTTGAGTGAACGAACTGCTTCGCCTCCTCGGGTGTCGTCAGGCTCTTGAATCCGTTTTGAGCTGTCTCGTGGATTTCGGAGCCCGTTCCGATATCGCCTATCTCTCCCTCCGCCAGGATGGCCGGATTGATCGCCTTAATCGCTTCAACGGTTTCCTTGGTGCGGGCCACATTTTCTTCGAAAGGCAACGCGGAGAAATCGATCACCACCGCATCAAAGCCAGCTTTCGCCGCTTCCACGGCCTTGGCCAGTGAATGTGTATGGTCTGCGTTGAGAAATGCGGGCATTTCAAATTCTTCGCGCAAGCTTTTGAGCAGAACGGCAAGTTGGCGAGTCCCCAGGAATTCGCGCTCTCCTTCAGACGCGCCGACAAGCACCGGGACGTGAGTTTCAGCCGCGGCGATGAGCACCGCCTTCAACATTACGAGGTCGGCGACATTGAAATGACCGAGGGCCACGCCATCCTTTTCCGATTGCGTCAAAACATTTCGTAATGTATTCACCTTGGTCCTCCCTGAAAGCCCGAGAAGCTTCGGCATCGCGCAGCGAAGCCAATCCTCCACGTTACGTGTTGGATGTTGACAATCAACCGTGGATACATGCCCCTGTGTAAGAAGAGGCTGTTAAATCTCGCATCCTGGTCGGTCTTGCACCAGAGTCGACGAATGCGCTCGTCTCCAAAAGAGAAGCGCAATTTCATTGCAACCGCGGGAACAGTCACTTGGGAGCGGCAGCTTGGAGCGGAGGCCTAACCTGCTCGACCCATTGGGCACGCCAGGACGGCGCATCAAATGGGTCGCCGAAATACTGTGCTTCGCGCCGGCATTTTCCATTCTTAAATTCCATGATGCTGACGGTAAACACCGGCTTTCCTTCGTAGTTGATCAAATATTCCGTGACCCAGAGATTTCCGGAGCCGCTGATGCGGCGCACGGTGAATCCTGCGGGGCGGCCTGGATGATGCCCTCGCAGGCTCTTTAGATTCTCTCTGCCGTTTATTCGCTCCCCCGATTGCGGATACTCGCAGACCGCGTTCTCTTCGTAGATATCATGTTCCGCTGCCAGATCGCCGGCCGCAGACGCCGACCAATGCTTCTCCAGAGCTGCTCGGATTTGTTTCTCCCTCATCGCCATTGGATCCACTCCCACTCCTCCTGGACGGAAGAAAGAACTATGCGGCCAGTGAACACGGAAAAGTGGCCGCGGGTCTTCTTCTGACGGGTCAGCGGTGCGCGCAAGCCCGTTTTTCGCAGCCGTTTGAATTTGATCGAGTCGGCTGCAATGGATCGATTACACCCGAGGTGCTCCGGCAAATCAATTAGACGAAGGTATCGGTGACGGCTTCGTACTGAAAGAAGGCGATTGCGGCCCGGGCGAAATCATTGGTGTCCGTCCTGGGATTGAACTCCTGTCGCCGGTGGTTGATTCCGCAGCAGATTTCCGGTCGCGAATTCAAGGTTGACTGCCTCTATAAACAATTCCGACCGTGCGGAGACACTGGATAGTCGAGCTTGGGCCAGTTCCTTCTCCGCGGTAACAACATCGACCAGATTCTTGACTCCATATTTGTATGCTTCGAGCGACGCCGAGTAAGAGGCGTTGGCGGCTTCGAGAAGCGCCACAGCTGCGTCGTGCTTTCGCAATGCAGTGCGGAATGCCAGGTACGCGGTCCAAACCTCGCGCGTCGCCTGATCATCCTCCGCCGTAAGTTCGTCCTGTGCCTCGCGGCGCTTGGATTCGGCGATCAACAGTTCGTTCCTGCGCACACCCCCGTCGAAGATTTGCCAATGGATGCCGAGTGCAACGGACCAGGTAGGCTCGCTCGCGGAACCGAGCTGCCCGTAATCCGACGCAGGCCACAGGGAGGTCTGCGCAACCGATCCCGAGAGAGCGATCTGCGGTTTGTACTCTGCCCTGGCCGCACGGATGCGAGCCTCGGCGGAGCGGATTCGCAGAGTTTGCGCCATGAGTTCGGGACGATTCTTCATCGCGCGATCAATCAGCGCCTCGATGGACATTGCGAGTTTCTCCGGCAACGGCGCACTCTCCTGGCTGTCGATCGCTATGTCGGGAGACGGATCGGCTCCCACCGCCTCAGTCAGCGTCACGCGCGCAATCTTTTCGTCCCCGTCCGCGGATTCCTCGTCGAACGCAGCCTGTGACGTTTCGGCCCGGGCGTTGAGAACATCGGGAAGAGTTGCAAGTCCGTTGCTCAGTCTGTTCTCAGCCGCATCCTGCGTGGTTTGTGCGGTTCGCAGCGTGTCCTGTGCGGCCTGCAATCTTTCCTGTGCGGTCACCAGCTGGTAATATGCAGTGGCTACGCGGAACGCCAGCGCCTGATTTACCTGAATGACGTCTGCCCCCGCGGCGAGCATTTCCTCCTTCGCGGAGTACACGCTCGCTTGGCGTTTGCCAAAGTCAAAGATGAGATATTGAAGCGCGACTTCAGGTCGGACGATGGGCAGCTCGACCATGACGTAGCCGCGAGGAGCCAGCGGTTTCGGGAATGGATTGATCAATCTCTCGTCGCCGAAAACAGCTAAACCGTCTAACTCGGGATAATAAGCGCTTTTTGCCAAACCGAGTTCGCCTGCCTTCTGTTTTGCCCGCTCCCAGATCGTGCGCGTGCTGGGATTGTGATCCTCGGCAACGTCGATCAGCTCGGCCAGGGTGTAGGGGTGAACTGGATTGAGAATCGCTGTTCCCTCGCGAGGAATCTCGCGAGCGGCGCAGTCCGCGACGGCTGCTGGAGAAGACACTTTGCCGGCGCATTGCCCCAAAGCTCGCGCCGCGTAGAGGGCGAGAAGAAGCGATAGCAATAGAACATTCAATGTTGGCTTGTATTCGATCCATCGAAAGTTCGTGCGGTTCATTCCCGGCAACACCTCGGCAATCGCCAGCCACGCCCCTCTCGTATGGGAGCTCGCTTTCACGGTAATGCCTCCGCTCTGGTGGGCTGCGAATGAGGTCAACCAACATCGCTCCGGCACGGCGGCGTCGCTGCAATTGTTTGTGCCTCGCCGAGTTCCTGCAATTCCACGGATGAGCCTGCCGCCCGACTATGGACTGAACTTTGTCACCGTGTTGACAGATGCTTCCATCTCGCGTTGTGGCATGCGCATCCTGTCCGCGCACACCGAACCCAAGAACAATTCTTCCGTCTCCACCAGCGATTAAGACAGAAGGGCGCAACCGAATCTATTGGACGAAGGTATCGATCGATACCAAAGAATTGTCAGACATCCTGCTTCCACCGGGTTACCCGGCGCCACCTCGCAGTTTCTCTCGCTTGATAGAAGTTGCTGAGCTCCCGTGGCGGGAAATTCATGCGATGCGAAGGTATCGATCGATACCTTCGTCTAATAGATCAGGCCCCGCGCTCTGTGTCTCAATCGAAGCGTTAGACCGAGAGTGTCGTGTCCATTGATCGCCCAACGGCCGCGAAAAACAGGGCAGAAACAGGAGCTAGACGTGAATGGAATGCAGCGCGATCGGCGCCGGAGGCCGTCATTTGGCCCCCTCGGAGCTTTTTCCCTGACGGTGCCGTTAACCACGGTCGGTTGCTCTCACGCGCCCGAATATAGCATCTTCGGCTCTTTTTTCCCGGTGTGGATCTTCTGTTCCGCCGGCGGTCTTTTGCTGGCGATGGGCGCGCGCGCCGTGATTGCTCGCACTGCTATCGCTGAACACCTGGCCGCACCTGTGCTTTTGTATCTCGGCATGGCGACCTTCATCGCGTGCATGTTGTGGCTCCTGTTCTACAGCTAGGTAAACGCGATGCCGACCGAAGAAACTGGCCAACCCGAGCAAGACAATCGTTTTGCAAGACTCGACTGGTATGGTCGCGTCTTTACCGCAGCCATGATTCTGCTGGCGATGTTCGGCTTGATTGCCGTTTATGCGGTCACAACTCGGCATCCTCAAACCGATGACGCCGAGATCTTTGCCAACTACATCGGAATCTCTCCGGTTGTCGAAGGGCCCATACTGCGCCTGAACGTGGCCGACAATGAGCGCGTTAAACAGGGCGATCTGCTTTTTCAAATCGATGATCGCCCCTACAAATATGCCCTCGACCGCGCACTGTCTGACCAGGCCGCCCTCGAAGGCGAGATCGTCGACGAACAACGGCGCATTCAGGCTGAAGTGCACGCCGTCACCGCCTCCGGAGCGGCAACCCGCAGCGCTTCCGCCAACGTCGATCGAGCGCAGGCCTCGATCAGCGAAGCGGAGGCCGATGTCGCCCACTCTGAAGCTGCGTTGGATCGAGCCAAGGCCGAGTGGGCATACGCTCAAGATAACCTGCACCGCGTCGAGCCTCTGCTCGCCAAGCAGTTCGTTACCGTCGACCAGGTCGACCAGGCACGCACCACAGAGCAAGCCAGCGCGCAGTCCGTGCATGAAGCCGAATCGCAATTGGCTCTTAATCGAGCCCAACTCAACTCCATGCTGGCCGCCCTGGCCGAGGCCAAGGCCTCGGCAGAGCAGAGTACGGCACAGCTACACCAATCGCAGTCCAGCGTGCTTACGCTCGATCCCCTCGTGGCCCAACGGCAGGGACGGGTCGCCGCAATCGCCAACGCCCAATACAACTACAACCAGTGCCGCGTCTACGCTCCATTCGATGCACGCGTGACGAGCCTCGTCATTTCCGAGGGCGCCTATGCTCACGTAGGACAGGAGATCTTCACGCTAATCGACACTCGCGTCTGGTGGGTGCTTGCGAATTTCCGCGAGACGCAGCTGAAGCATATCCAGCCTGGTATGACTGCCGACATCTACCTTATGTCTCAATCGGGCTTGCGGCTTTCGGGCGTCGTCGAGAGCACCGGGTACGGTGTTACACCCGATCCTTCGATCCTTGGCCGAATTACTTCCGGCCTGCCCGACGTACAACGCACTTTGAGCTGGGTACATCTGGCCAGCCGCTATCCCGTTCGCATTCGGATTCAGTCGCCTCCCTCTGACGTCATGCGTCTGGGTGAATCTGCGGTTGTGGTGATCCGCGGATACAAACGGAAGCCTTGATATGGCGACCCGAGCCACTCCGTTCCACCACCAGGCAGCCCGCCGAACTGTCTCTTGGCTTTGGTTTCGCGAATTCATCCGGTGGGAAGTTGCTCCGTATCCAGGACGTGCCAGCACGGTCGTCCGCATGACGGTTACGGCTACGTTGGTCATGCTCGTCGCCGTGACCTTCCGCATTCCGAACGCGTTCTTGGCTGGTTTATTTTCAATTCTCCTGGCTCGCGAAAATCTCGCCGCTACTTGGCGCGGAGCGCGAGTGGTTGTCCTTGGATTCGTAGTCGCCAGCCTCTACACCATGGTCGGTATGATGCTGTTCCGTGGTTACCCTATTACCCATTTTTTCTGGGTAATCGGAAGCCTCTATCTGATCTTTTTTGTTATGCGCACGGCGACCAACTACGCAGCCGCATGGGCCTTCGCCATCTTGGTCGGCGTCTCCCTGCCGGTATGGGACCGGTCGTTGCCGAGCGAACTTCAAGTGGAGGGTACTCTCTGGCCCGTCCTGGTAATGGCCATCGGTGGCGGCATCAGCGTGGGAATCGAAGCGTTGTACCGCATCTTCGATCGTTCCGATCCGCTCATCGCATCCGTCGACGATCTGTTGCTTGCGGTGCAGCAGTTAGCGGAAAGCATCGCGAACCTGCATGCCCCACCCAAGTCGATTCTCGACAGAGTTCTTCAATACAATATGATCGGGACTGGCCGACTTAGAATGACGTTGCAGCGGCAAGGTGTAGACCCTAGCCGGCGGGCGCAGCGCGGCGTCCTGATTTCGCTGGCGGGCCGGCTCATTGGTCTTGCCGCGAATCTTGAGCGCCATGCCCTTCAGCCCAGCGACGACGATGCGATCCGCCTACGCGCACTTTCTGAGAGGCTCCAAGCAATTCGAACGGAGCTCCGCGGGTCCGGAGTTGCTTCCGCGTCTCCTCCTGTGCTCGAGGGGGAGCCATCCTCTACCTTCCCCATGCTTCAAGAGATGGAACGAACTGTCGCACTCATCACCGAAGCCCTTCAACGCGATGAGACGGTCGATGGTTCCCAGAACGGACCACGGCGGGATGGATGGCGCGCACTGTTTCTGCCTGATGCATTCCAGAACCCGGAATATCTACGCTTCGCATTTGCCGGCTGCCTGGCCGCTACCGTTTGCTACGTACTCTACAACGCACTCGACTGGCCAGGCATCAGCACCTGCGTCCTTACTTGCATCGTTACCGCGCTTACCACCATTGGCACTTCGGTCCAGGCGCAGTTTCTCCGCCTTGCCGGATATTTTGCCGGCGGGGTGGTCATGGGGATTTCCGCGCAGATTCTGATCCTGCCTGGTATCGACAGCATTTTCGGGTTTGCTCTCTTCTTTGCGGTGGGGACTGCGATCGCTGCGTGGTTCGCTACCTCCAGTCCGCGGCTTTCCTTTTTTGGTGTGCAGATGGCGCTCGCCTTTTTCTTCGTCAACCTGCAGGGTGCCCAGATCCAGACCGACCTGACGATCGCGCGCGATAAGGTAATGGGCGCGTTGTTGGGTATTTTAGCTATGGGCTTCATCTTCGACCGCTTCGGGACGAAAAGCGATGCCGAGCAGTTGCAGAAACTGCTGGTGCGGAACGTACGGATGCTGGCTCAGCTTGCAGTCTGCCCGGTCCCGCGAGACAGAGCCATTGGCGTTTCGCAGATCGGCCTTCTCCGCAGTCAGATCAATGACAACCTCGCCAGCCTGGAATCGCAGACGGATGGCGCGCGGTTTGAGATTGAGTTTCGCCATCGGCGCGAGGAAGACGTTGCCGAGTGTGGGCGGATTCAGAGGACTCAGCCAGCGTTGCAATCGATCTACCTGCTGGAACTCACTGTGCTGTCACATCGTGGGCAACGAGCGATTGACTCCAAATTGACTCAGCGCCAAAATCAGGCGCTGGACCATTTTCTAAGCGAATATAGCGATGAACTCATGCACATTGCCGCATGGATCGCACACCAGGAAGAGGCGCCTGCGCGCATCGGCGATGATTCCATCCGGCTACTGGAGCAAACCCTCGCGAACCCCAGTTCACCGAACTCGCAGGCTATTGCCGATATCTGTCAGAAGTTGGCCTCTTCTCTCTTCCTGCTGCGGAACGAGTGCTGAGTCGTAATTCTTATCGGGGTTCGTGCCCCACATTCGTTTCCGGCCGTTCGTCCACGATAAGAATGCCCACTGCGATCGCCGGGCGCGTATGCCTCTGTCTCGACGATACGGCCGCTCATCCTGCATCGCCTGGCTTTGCGCACAAGCGTTTTCCCGCTAAGACATCGGGCCGGCTCAACCGTATCACCCGGCAAGCCGGCCCGCGATAGCCGCCGCACTTCCTGAGCGAAGGGAAACGCGGTCCGCAATGGGATACCTTGATTTCGTCTGCCAGGCCCCCTTCGTCCAGCAATCTTCATTGCAGCGTCATTTGCTCGCCAAAGCACCTTTGTTCGACGCTCTGAAGTGCCGGATCTTGCATGCTCCAATTCTTTCAGGCAGCAGCATGCTGTGCGATTGGCTGCACTTCTCGCAGCAGACCCGTATCCACGTCGAAAATGAAGCCTCGGACCGGCACGTCTTTGGCAATCCAGGGATGCGATCTGACTTTTTCGATCTGCTCCTGGGTATTTTCCTCGGGGTCCTTATAGGAGAAGAAGCGCATTGGAGCCGGCGACGCATCTCCGGTTGAAGCGCTCAGCTTTGAGTTCAGCTCTTCATCCGTGAATGTCGTGAACCCGCAGCCGGTATGGTTGAGAAGCAGTATCTCCGTGGTTCCCAGTACACGGGTGGAAACAACAAGCTCACCGAGAACATCCTCTGTTACCGCGGGTCCGCCGGTCCGGATAACGTCGAGATCACTGTGCGGCAGACCCAGGATTCCAGGCAGATCTGAGAGGCGAGGATCCATACAGGTCACGACCGCAAGTTTGGGGGCGGGACGCTTTCCCAGCGCTGGATAGTAGGTCGTTGCATAGTTGCGGTTTGCTGCTAGCGCCTTATCGATAATACTCATCGTTACTCTCCTTGATGGTAGCTTTAGTCTGACGTGATCTCATTGGCACAATTGACCGATAAACGCATCTTCATTGCGGTATCGAGTCCTGCCACACTCAGTGCATATGGGCCATCACATCACGTGCGCGAAGAGAAACCTATTGGACCAAGGTATCGTCCGATACCTTGGTATGCCGGGGAGGGCAGTGCGGCTACCACCGGCCTGCGTGCGCACCGCCGTCCACGTGCAGCACCTCTCCCGTGACGTGGCGAGCTTCAGTGAGGTAAACGACAGCGTCGGCAATGTCCTTCGGCTCCGAAATCGTGCCCATCGGAGAGAGAGTCTTCATGAAG
>JBAUBR010000303.1:0-3835 GCA_049676965.1 Occallatibacter sp. | reverse complement strand
TCCGCACCCGCTGCTCCGGCGACAAGTAACTGAACATATCCGCTTGCTGATGATCGATTCCGCGCATGGTTCCTTCTTAACCCATCACGCTGTGGATTTGAAGTTACTTTTTCAGCACCCTGCTAGAAGTTTCCCCTTGCAATGTCCTGAAGGATCTGTTTGTCCAGGCTCAGCTCGGCCACCAACCGCTTCAGCTTGGAGTTCTCCTGCTCCAGTTCCTTCAACCGCTTGGCCTGGTCGGTCTTCATCCCGCCGTATTCCTTGCGCCAGCGGTAGAACGTCTGTTCGGTGATGCCCGCTTCCCGGCACGCCAGCGGATGCGTCTTCCCATTCGCGCTCGCCACTTCAATCTGCCGGAGTATGTTCACGATCTGCTCAGGACTATGCTTCTTCGCCTTCCCCATTCCATGCTCCTTCCATACCAGTTTGCCTCACAGCCACTGGTACAGAATTTGCCGGGCACTCCAGGTCGGGTAATCGGAATAGCCGTGTGGTCCCGAGGCGTAGACGGTTCCCCAGTCCACCTCAGCAAGAGGGGCATTCTCGGCAAACCTCTCGACGAGGTCGGGATTTGCGATGTAGGGACGGCCGAAAGCCACCAGATCTGCCAGACCTTCCGCGATAAGGCGATTGCCGCGATCTCGATCCATCTTTACGTTCGCGATCAGTGTGCCTTTGTAGAGAGGACGGAAATGCCGGAACATGCCGTCTTCGCTCAATTTCTCAAGGGGCGTACCGGCGAAGTCGGTGGTATTCCCCATCAGCAACAGGTGCGATAGTTTGTAGGTGCTCAGCTTTTGAATTGCATGTTCGGTGACGGGCAGGGTTTCGTCATTGGCTTGAAATGCGCCGCCTTCGTGCATCGGGCTGATCTTGACTCCGACCCGTTGTGCATCAACTTCACTCAGGACCGCTTCGAGGACTTCGAAAAGAAAACGGGAGCGATTTTCCAAGCTTCCGCCATATTCGTCTCGACGCAAGTTGGTGGTGGCATTCAGAAACTGCGAGATCAGATAGAGATAGTTGGCGAGAATCTCAACACCATCGAAACCGGCTGCCATCGCGTTTCGCGCAGCCCGTCCGAAGTCTGCAACCGTGACCCCTATCTCCTCTTTCGTCAAAGGCCGCGGTGCTACCGTCGGCTTCCTTCCCGTCGGCGTGACCGAAATCTGACCGGGATCAACGCTCGACGCGGACACGGGCCGCGCGCCGTCCAGTAATTCTGGATGCGAGATCGCTCCGGTGTGCCAGAGTTGTGCAATGATGCGGCCGCCGGCTGCATGGACCGCATCCGTAACGCGTCGCCATCCGCGGACCTGCTCCTCGGTCCACAGTCCTGGTGTATCGGCCCAGCCGAATCCTTCCCGGCTAATCGCGGTGGCCTCGGTGATGATCAGTCCAGCCGAAGCACGTTGCGCGTAATATTCAGCCTGCAAGGTTGTGGGTACATGATTATGCGGGTGCGCACGCATCCGGGTGAGCGGCGCCATGACGATGCGGTTAGGAAGATCGAGATCACCCATTCGATAGGGTGTGAAAAGCGGCTGATTCGACATCACATGAACTCCTGCCTAGATCGACTGAACGTGTCTAAGAGATCACCTCGATTGCATCGACCCGTGTGGGATAAAACGCCAGATATCCGCCGATGCTGGCAACTGCCTCATACGGTCCTTCGTATGTCCAAACGGCATTGTCTGAATTCGCTCCGCCGATCGGAATGCTGTAGAAGGAGCAATCGCCCTTGTACGGACAATAGGTGTAATGCGTTGTCCGAACGAATATCGACATGTCCGCATCACTGCGCGGCAAATAGTAGACAGGTGGGTATCCCTTCTCCTCCACCTGAAGTGCTCGCGTCGATTCAGCGACAATCCTGCCAGCGACCGTGACTCGAACCTTGCCCTCAGCTGGGGAGATCGTGATGGGATGGTCAGGACCAGGTATCTTGATATCTTTATCATCGGTCGAAGTGTCATTCATTGCGTTCCTCGCGTTGCCTATTAGAGTTTCGAACCGCCATCGACGGGAATACTGGCACCCGTGATCCAGCGTGCAGAATCGGACGCCACAAAGGCGACTACGTCGGCAACATCCTCGGGTTTGCCGAGCCGCTTCAACGCCTGCATTCCCAACGCGATCTCACGCCCTGCTTCTGTCTTCGTGAAATTCGACATATCCGTGTCGATTACTCCTGGTGCGACAGCGTTTACGCGTATGCCGCGCGGCCCGAGAATAGCGGCCCAGTTCTTCACCAGAGTCTCAAGTGCTCCTTTGGTAGAGGCGTAGGCAAGAATCGAAGGGTTATCCAGACCGGCCTTGCCTATCACCGAACGGGCTCCAAGAGAAGAGACAACAACAACGCTTGATCCTTCTCCAAGAACCGGCAAGAGTTGCTGCACCAGGAAGAACGGGCCTCGGACGTTCGTCGCAAAGAGGCTGTCAAAATCTTCTATGTTGTAATCCGCAATGCGAGCCGACTTGCTGACCCCGGCGTTGAGCACGAGCACATCCAATCGATCACCCACGATGGAGTACACCTGCTTCGCGAGCAGTGCAGCACCCTCTGGAGTTCCCAGGTCAGCTGAGATTGCATCTGCATCGCCACCTTTCCTTCGAATCTCGACAACAAGGGATTCCGCTTCCTGTCTTGACCGGCCATAGTGAACCAGGACGTGCGCCCCGGCTTTGGCAAGCGCCGATGCCGTCGCACGGCCAATTCCTCTTGATGCACCGGTCACAAGCGCCGTTTTGTTTTGCAGTGTGGTCATTGTCCTCTCCGTTAATCAGGCGTTCATTCCGCCATCCACGGTAAGATTCGTCCCGGTGATGTACGAAGACTCCGGACCGGCAACAAACGCCACCATCGCGGCGATCTCATCCACGTGTCCATAGCGGTCGAGCGCTGTTGCGGCCTTCTGTGGTATCGCCCAATCACCCGAGGCGGGATTCAAATCCGTATCGATCGGACCCGGCTGGACGTTGTTGACCGTAATGCCCCGGCTCCTGACCTCTCTGGAAAGCGCCTGGGTAAACATCTTGACGGCTCCCTTCGTGGCCGCGTAGGGCACGAGTCCGGGCGCGACGGCGCGCTCGCCAACGGCCGAACCGACCATGATGATGCGACCACCGTCCTTCATGTGCTTCAGCGCCGCCTGCGTCGTCGCGAATACGCCGCGGATGTTGATGTCAATCACACGATCCATCTCCTCCAACGTGGTTTCTTCGAATGTTTTTGGAATGGCCGTGCCGGCATTGTTCACAAGCACGTCAAGTCGGCCGAAGGTGGCCACGGCCTTTTCGACCGCACCCTTGACTGCTTCAACGTTGGCAGCGTCCGCCTGGATCGCGATGGCCTTTCCGCCAGCGAGTTCAATCGCTTTGACTACGGCGGAGGCCGCGCTTGCGTCCTTGGCATAGGTAATGGCTACGCTTGCTCCGTCGGCGGCCAGGCGCTTTGCAATTGCTGCGCCAATGCCCCGGGAGCCGCCGGTCACGAGCGCCACTTTCTTCGCCAACTTAGACATAAATCTCCTTTGCAATTCTCGGAACAATTCAAAAACCCGATTCGGCTGCGTCTTGCCCAACCTTGTCGGTCGGTTATGAACCATTCAGTTCTATACGATGACGAAGGTATGGCGAGGATGCAGAGATATTGAACTATTTAGTTCTTTATCGGATAATGTGGCTATGGGTCGTCCAAAGGGTTTTAGCCGAGAGCAAGTTCTGGAAAAGGCGATGCCTGTCTTTTGGAAGCACGGGTTTGCGGACACGAGCGTTCAGGAACTGGAACGAGCCACAGGCGTGAACAAGTCAGGGCTCTATACGGAGTTTC
>JBAUBR010000302.1:0-9913 GCA_049676965.1 Occallatibacter sp. | reverse complement strand
ATGCTGTCCGGACTGACGAGTCCGCGGCTGCTGCCCAATAGCGCGACTTAGCGTCGCCATTGAACAACGACCGGATATTCCACTAGGCCTGCGACAGTATGATTTCGTACTTTTAGATCCGTGGTCTCCCGTCCTTTCGCCAGGAAAAAGACGAAAGGACGGGGCACGGAGCTGGTACAAGATCATGCTGTCAGAGACTTAGGAGAACCCTCAAGCCGCCCGCGCCAGTTTCTCCGGCGATCTCAGCTTGAGAATCAAATGCGCGACCCACATCGTCACCAGCGCGCCGATGCAATCCAGCAGCACATCGCGCGGCGACGATGTGCGGTTGGGCAGAAAGCTCTGGTGATACTCGTCGGCGCTGGCGACCATTGCCGTTCCAATCATCGCCAATAACTCGATGCGAAGGAACGGAGCGCGCGGCAACGTCATCCACCAGGCGCGCAGCCAGGTGAGGCCCACCAATCCGAAGCCAATAAAATGCCCGGACTTGCGGATCAGCACATGGATGATATGCCAGGTCCTATCGCCGACCGGCCCGAACAGCGATTCCCAGATATGGCGCAGCGGGCCGCTGGTGCGGTCGGAGCCGAAGTAGGGCGTGGACTCGATAGCGACCAGGCAGACGGCCACGAAAACCGGCAGCCACGCGCTTACCCAAAACTTCGCGCCGCGTTCGCTATTCGACATGATAGTTCGGCGCCTCGCGGGTAATGATCACGTCGTGTACGTGGCTCTCGCGCAAGCCCGCGCCGGAGATGCGCACGAACTGCGACTTCTCCTGTAACTCCTGGATCGTCCCGCAGCCGAGATAGCCCATCCCGGAGCGCAGGCCGCCGACTAACTGAAAGACCATGGACTCGAGCGGCCCGCGATAGGGCACTCGGCCCTCGATGCCTTCGGGCACATACTTGGCCAGCCGGTTCTGGCCGCTGCGCTCGCGCTGCACCACGCCTTCGGTACTGGCTTCCGCATCGGCCATATCGGCACTCGACTGGAAATAGCGTTCGCCGGAGCCCTGGCTCATGGCGCTGAGCGATCCCATGCCGCGATAGGTTTTGAAGCTGCGCCCCTGGTAGAGAATGGTCTCGCCGGGGCTTTCATCCACGCCGGCAAAGAGCGAGCCGATCATCACCGAACTGGCGCCGGCCGCGATGGCCTTGGTGATCTCGCCTGAATACTTGATGCCGCCGTCGGCGATTACCGGAACGCCGTGCTCGCGCGCCGCGCGATAGGCCTCGGCGATGGCAGTAATCTGCGGCATGCCCGCGCCGGTGACCATGCGCGTGGTGCAGATGGAGCCGGGACCAATGCCGACCTTGACCGCGTCCGCGCCGGCGTCGATCAGCGCCAGCGCGCCATCATAAGTAGCCACGTTGCCGGCCAGCAACGCCACCTGCGGATAGCGTTTCTTCACCTGGCGAACGGCTTCGAGCACGCGCGTGGAGTGGCCATGAGCCGAGTCGATCGCCAGCACATCGGCGCGCGCTCGCACCAGTTCGGCGGCGCGCTCCATAAAGTCGCCGGTGGCGCCGATGGCGCCGCCCACGCGCAGCCGGCCCTGTTCATCCTTGCTGGCGTTGGGGTATTTGAGCTTCTTCTGGATGTCCTTGACCGTGATCAGCCCCTTGAGCTCGTATTGATCGTTGACCACCAGCAGCTTTTCCACGCGATACTTGTGCAGGATCTGCTCTGCCTCTTCGAGCGTGGTACCCACCGGCACGGTGATCAGGTCGTCCTTGGTCATCACATCGCCGATGGGAATGTCGGTGCGCGTTTCGAAGCGCAGATCGCGATTGGTGAGGATACCGACCAGTTTTTTGTCGCGCGTGACGGGCACGCCGGAGATCTTGTAACGGCGCATCACTTCGAGCGCGTCGCCGATCATCTGGTTCGGCCCGATGGTGACCGGGTCGACGATCATGCCGCTCTCCGAGCGTTTCACTTTGTCGATTTCGCCCGCCTGGCCGGCGATGTTCAGGTTGCGGTGCACAATGCCGATGCCGCCCTGTTGCGCCATGGCGATGGCCAAGCGCGACTCGGTTACCGTGTCCATGGCCGAGGAGATGAGCGGAGTATTCAGCGTGATGGTGCGGGTGAGCTGCGTCTGCGTGCTCACCTGGATGGGCACGACGTCGCTATAGGCGGGCACCAGCAAAACGTCGTCGAACGTGAGAGCTTCGGGAAGATTTTTCGCCAGCATAATACTCAGACGCGCCTGGCGGCCCTGGGATTCGGATCGCGAATCGGCATTGGGGCGCAGCAGGCGCTGTCTCTATTGTAGCGGAGCGGGCGAAGGCGCCGTCACACACCCACCGGGAACGGCTTTGGGCTGGACTCTTCGCTGTTTGCGCTGCCGGTGCGCCAGCGCTCGAAGCGGCCTTGCAGCAGGCTCATCAGGCCGGTGTACCAGTAGCCAACCACAAAAAGGATGAGGAACGGCGCGGTGAAGTAGTTATGATTGGAGAACGTGTAGAGAATCGCCAGCAGAAAGTAAGCGCCGATGAATAACTCGATCCACGGCGCGAGCACCAGCCGCTTGCGGTACTTGGCGGCCTGAGACTTTTCGCCCTTCTTGGCGACACGGTACTTGGGCGTGCGCGCGAAGGCGCTCTTGATGCCGAAGAGAGCCTCCATCACGGCTATCGTATTGGTCACCGTCAATCCAATGCCAATGGCCATGAGAAATGGCAGATACAGGATCGACTTCGTCCAGGTCTTTGGGAAGAGCACCCGCTGACTTACGAGATAAAACACCGAGATGGAGAAGCTCGAAGCCGCGAACAGCGGGAAGTCGATCAGCAGCATTTGGAACCAGCCCTGATAGAAGCGGCATATCATGGCGGGGATAAGAAGCGCGGTCATGATGACCATCAGGGGGTAACTCAAGTTAGCGGTCAGGTGATAAACGGCTTCTATCTTGCTGCGCCGCGGCGTCTTAGACCGGAACAACATGGGCAGAATTTTGATGCTGGTCTGGATAAGTCCCTTGGCCCAGCGGGCCTGCTGGGTTTTGAAGGCCGTCATCTCGATAGGCAGTTCGGCGGGGCACTCGATCTCGGGAAGATATTTGAACTTCCATCCGGCCATCTGCGAACGATAACTCAAGTCCGTATCTTCGGTAAGTGTGTCGTGCTGCCAGCCTCCTGCATCGGTAATGGCCTCGCGACGCCACATTCCCGCGGTGCCGTTGAAGTTGAAGAAGTCGCCCGACCGCGCCCGCGCTCCGTGCTCCAACACAAAGTGCCCATCCAGCAGGATGGCCTCGATCTGCGTCAACATGCTGTATTCGCGATTGAGATGCGACCAGCGCGTCTGCACCATGCCAATCTCCGGCTCGGCGAAGTGATGGATGACGCGCATCAGCCAGTCCGGCGGCGGCACGAAGTCAGCATCGAAGATGGCGACGAACTCGCCCCTCGCTACTCTGAGCCCCGCGTCGAGCGCTCCGGCCTTGTAACCGTGGCGGTTGGTGCGATGAATGTAAACGATGGGATGCCCCAGCGCCGCGTAGCGTTCAACCAAGCCGGCCGCAACCTGCTGCGTCTCGTCGGTCGAGTCGTCGAGCACCTGGATTTCCAGCTTTTCGCGCGGGTATTCCATGGCGCACACGGCCTCGAGGAGCCGGTCGACCACGAACTGCTCGTTGAAGATGGGCAGTTGCACGGTCACGATGGGCAGCTCATCGAAATGCCGCGGCGGATCCGGGCGATACTGCTTGCGATGCTTGTAGTAGACGTAGACCAGCGTGTAGCGATGAACGCCGTAAATCGCGAGCAGGATCATGACCGCGAAGTAAGGCAGCAGCAGTGCCGCGTCAAATGGATTCCAGTGGTAAAGATCCTTGAAGGTCTGGTCCGTCTCCTGCATCGCTTTCAAGTAGTGGCGCAGGCCGTTTTGAGACGCGAAAGCCAGGCACGCGGCTGCATGCAAACGCAGCCCGCCGAGCAGGCTGGAGGCGGATTTCAGGCCGGTCAAAAGAGCGGCGAGCAGGGGTGGGCCTCCGCGGTTCAAGCTATGTCCATTGTAATTGATGGCATGGTGAGCCGGAGGAATAGTGGAGTTTTGTGCGGCGGCCGGCGGATGCCGCCCAATCAACGAAAGTAAGCGCCGTTGGCCGCATCAGGCGTCCGGCTGCCCGGCAACCACACTCTCATTTGCCCGCGTGCCCTTGCTTGGCGTACTGTCGCCGTATACGGAGTGTTTCGAACTATGTCCACACTCGCCGTTTCCCCCGTGGTTGCCGCTGCCGGCGGCAGCTTTCTTCTCGAAACGCGGACGCCCGCCGAGATCTTCACGCCCGACGATCTGAACGAAGAGCAGCGCCAGATCGCCGCGACCGCTGCGCAGTTTGCCCGCGATGAGATTTTGCCGGTCGCAGAGGCCATTGAAGCCAAGGAGCCGGGTGTGGTGCGCGCGCTGCTTCGCAAGGCCGCCGAACTGGGCTTTACTTCGGTCGATATCCCCGAGGAGTACGGCGGCATGGGGATGGACAAGATCACCTCGACGCTGATTACGGATCATCTCTCCGTGCTGGCCAGCTTCTCGACCGCATTCGGCGCGCAGATCGGCATCGGCACGCTGCCGCTGGTGTGGTACGGCACCGATGAGCAGAAGCGCCGCTACCTGCCCAGGCTGGCCAGCGGCGAATGGATCGCGGCCTATGCGCTCTCCGAAGCCAGCTCCGGCTCCGACGCCATGAACATACGAACGCGCGCGCAACTTGCGGCCGACGGCAGCCATTACGTTCTGAACGGCGAAAAGATGTGGATCACCAACGGAGGCAATGCCAACCTTTACACCGTCTTCGCCA
Source organism: Occallatibacter sp. (assembly GCA_049676965.1). GTDB lineage: Bacteria > Acidobacteriota > Terriglobia > Terriglobales > Acidobacteriaceae > Telmatobacter. The sequence continues at coordinate 5,100 of JBAUBR010000302.1, read as the reverse complement.
AGATCGTCGATCCTTCCGACGGCAGCGAGAAGTTCTCCGCATTCCTTATTGAGCGCACCGCGCCGGGCGTGACCGTGGGCGCCGAAGAACACAAGATGGGCATTCGCGGTTCATCGACGTGCCCGCTGGTGCTGGCCAACTGCCAGGTGCCCGCCGCTAACCTGCTGGGTGAGCCCGGCAAGGGCCATCACATTGCTTTCAACGTGCTCAACATCGGGCGGCTCAAGCTGGGCGTGGCCTGCATCGGCGGCGCGCGCCATGCGCTCGGCCACGCCATTCGCTACGCGAAAGAACGCACCGCCTTCGGCAAGCCGATCGCGGGGTTCGGCCTCATCCAGCGCAAAATTTCAACCTGCGCCGCGCGCCTTTATGCCGCCGAAAGCATGGCTTACCGCACCGCGGGAATGATCGACGCCGCGCTGGCCCAGCTTGGCCCCGGCCAGGACCATTCGCCGCGCGAAACGCAGAAACGAATCGAGGAGTACGCGGTCGAGTGCTCCATCCTCAAGGTCTATGGCTCGGAGATGGTCTCGCTGGTGGCTGACGAACTGGTGCAGACCATGGGCGGCTACGGCTTTGTCGAGGAGTATCCGGCGGAGCGCATCTATCGGGACGCGCGCATCAATCGCATCTTCGAGGGAACCAACGAGATTAACCGGCTCATCATCACCGGCTGGCTCATGAAGCGCGCCATGAGCGGGCACCTTCCGCTGCTTGCGGCCATCAAAAAGCTAATGGACGAGGTCACGCAGCCGCCGTCGTTCGATTCCGGCTCCGACAGCGCGGAGCCGCTGGCGCACGAGGCCGAACTGCTGGCCGCGGCGAAGAAGATTGCGCTGTTTGCCGCCGGAGTTGCGAGCCAACGCTATATGACTGCGCTGCAGGATCAACAAGAAGTGATGGCCGACCTGGCCGACATCATCATCGACGTGTATGCGCTGGAATCGGCGCTGCTGCGCGCGCGCAAACTGGGGCTGGCCGCACCGGGCGGGGCCTTGGCCAAGACCGCTGGAAACATGACCGGCCTGCTCGCCGACCAGACCATCTCAACCGCGGAGCAGGCGGCGCGGCGTGTGCTCGCGGCCTGTGCCGAAGGCGACATGCTGCGCACGCATCTCGCGATTCTGCGCCGGCTGGCCAAGTTCACGCCAGCCGACACCGTTGCCCTGAGCCGCGCCGTGGCTCAGCACTGCATCCAGGTGGACCGCTATCCACTGTAGCTCGAACTCGGTCGCCCTTGAGCGCGATGCGTGATGGAGGCAAAGAGTGCTCCACCCCGGCGGCATTGCGCCGGGGCGGAGGCAGGCCATCAGGAGACACTTTGGCTGAGTTAGCGCCTGGTTAAGTACGCTAGCTTCGATCTAACTCAAATTCTAAGTTCTATCGAAACCGGATCCTGTCTGAGTTATCGCTGAACATTGACGATCAGGTTCACGCTGGCGGGAACGGCCTGGTTATCGAGCACCGCGGGCCTCCAGCGGAACTGGCGAACCGCTTCGACGACGCGGGCATCGATGGATTGAGTTAGAGGCTGCATAACTTGGATTGCGGTGGGGCTTCCCGTCTGGTCGAGTTTAACTTTGAGAACAACTCTCGACAGATTGGGAAACGCATCGGGAATTTCTTCCGCGGGAAGTTCGATTTTGGTGGAGTAGACGAGTTGGGGAGCGGTAACACCGGTGGAGATGGGTCGAACATCACTTAGTGCGGGGGCTGAGGCAGAGGCTTCGTTCGCTTGCTGGGCGGTGGCCGCCGCTGCGGTTAATGCGAAGGATGATAGCAGAGTTGCAGTGAGTATACGGCGCATGAATTACCTCCTTTGCGTTAGTAGTAACCGTCACCACTCTACCTAGAAACAAATACGAGTGTCAACTTATATTTTCTGTTGTTAATTATTTCAGCAACTTACAGTCGAAACATACTCCAATGTGAGATGGGGAAATAAGGAATGCATAAGGTTTTCAAAATAAGTGAAGAGATAGCCGGGGCGTGGTCTCCGAGGGGCGTTTTACAGCGGCTGCAGGGGCATTCCAGCGGCTGTAGGAATAACTCTAGGTAACTGATTCCGCGTTGGTTATGCCGTCGTACTGGCGTACAGCGGCTGCAATTTCGTCGAGTGGGATGGCGGAAACGATTGAATCTGCTTGGGTTGCCAGCGAAGTTGCGGCTCCGCGGGCGGAATCGGCGTTTTGTGGAGGAGGGGGGTGGGGTGTGGGGGTAGATGGGGAGGCTGTTGCTCGGCGAGCGGCCTCCTCAAGGGCGAGCTCGGCGGGTCCGCGGACGGGTCTCCTGGGACCTCCGACCGGGTAATTCGCGTTCTTGAGGTACATCGGCATCCGCTCCAGCAGGTGAGCGACCATGGCGGTGACGGTGGTGTCGTATTTGGCGGCGAGACGGCGCGACTGCAGGTAAAGGTCGAGAGGGACGGCGACGGTGATGTTGCGGACTTGGCGCATGGCGGTATGGGGACGGCTCCGGCTCCGAGCCTCAGTTCCATTGTGGCCGAAGGCGGGAAAATATTCTGCAAAGGTAAGATAGGTGGTTTCTGCAGATTGGCGCGGAGGGGGATTGACAGGGATGAGGGACTGAGGCCTGGCTGCGGCGTTTGTGGTCTCCCAGGTCTCAGAATAGAGACCTAGGCACCCAAGCTTGCGACTGAGCTACCCCCCTGAGACGTGGGCCGACCTGCCTTCCGTTTCGGGTCAGCCTTCTGAGAAATCTGCCACTTGTTCGCGCGATGCACAGATCTTGCTGCGCCGACAAAGGTTCTTTCGGAATTGGGCACCCTCGCCCTAATGAATTGATCCTACGAATTGTTATTGACTTCTTTCCGCTTGCTATGTAACACTCCCGTTATCTTGGCTGTCCGCTCGAAGTGAAGCTCGAAGCAATCCATTCCGAAAGACTCGCCCCCAGCGAATTCGCTTGCGTCGGTTGGAAGAGCGTGAGCACCTAGTCACCTGCGTTTGTGATGCGTCCGGCAGTGACCTTCAGCATGCTTACTAGCTCCGACAAAGCCCTATCGGCTAAGCCGACTTTGACTGAGATCTCTGTAGAAAAGATCCGGTCAGATCAACAGTGGGTTCGGTATTTCTCAGCCCTCTGTAACCATTATTCAAATCTCCTCGCCGGGACGGCTCTCGATGCTCAGTTGATCGGAGAGGCGACGCGAGTTGTGTACTTGGTTGATGCCGATGTAATTCGCAACGTCGCCGAGATGACTTTTCAAGACCACCGCCTCCAGAGCGAAGCCCTGCAGTTCTTTCAGAATCCAGACATCGAATTTGCTATCCCGCTCGGCGCCTTTCAGGAACTGGCGTTATGGATTCGATCGCTGGTCCCCGGGAGCCTTGCATGGTTTGAAGATCAGGTCTCTTTCAAATCGATGAGCCGCGACGAACTGGTGAGGGAGCTAGGAGAGGCGTTTGAGCTTACATTCGCCAATTCGATCAATGAATCTACCGCGAGTCTCAAACGGCTGTCTTCGGTAGTTCAATCCCGCGGCCTCATTGTTGAGAGGCTTGCCCACATATTCGAAAGGCCTGCGTTTTAAGGGATAGTTGCGGATTACGACATCTCAGATGTCGCCGAGATTCGTGGCTTATTGGGTGAAATGAATCGGAATCGGGATGACGGTCCGGAATCGCGCACACGAAGGGACTATCGTGATGCAATTAATCTATCGGTTGTTGCAAGACGAAGCAGGCTACATGGAACTGATCAAGGAGAGGAATCGCTCCGGGACCTTCCCTTTTACGTCCTAGTGACACAGACTCACATGCTCTTGGATCTAGCTGATAACCTGCATAATACCCCTAATGGCGATGCCGCCGACGTTCTCGGTTCACTATTTGGCCAACCCGGCCCCCTGATCCCGGGCGTCTATCCCGTCCTCTCTCCAAGGAGAGCGTTCATCCTTGAGGACCTGAGATCTTCAAGGGGCCTAGACAATTCTTCGCTTGCCACGCTAGCCGAGGAGCGAAGGGTCTATGAAGATCTCGGGCAAATCTTGCGGGAGAGAGGGGTAGCGGCCTCCAAGTCTAGACGTGCCACCGAGGCTGCACAGCTTAACGCTGTCGAGTTCGAGGCAAAACTGAAACACTTAGCCCGCCTATATTACGGCGAAGATTCCGCGCTCCGAAGAATCGAACGTATCCGAGCAATGGATGCTTCCCTTCAGTATTTTGAAAGGCGCCATAAGGTCGAAGCAGACCCAGGGGCAATGGAGGTCAGTCAATTGAAAAGACAGGCCGAGTCATTATTTCGCGTTTTGTTCCGCCTGGGCAAGCTGTTCAACAAATTCGCGGATACAGCCTACCGCATCGAGCGCAGGTCGGAGTTTGGGGATTGCGTCCAGTTGTTCACGATTTATTCAGACCGCCCGACGGAGGTTATCGCGGAAGGCGAGTTGTATTTTGGTTCGACCTCCGGACGGACGCCCGCAGCCTTCTCCATACGCTGGCAAACAAGTTGCACAGAGACGGGATTCTTCTCTGCGTTAGACACGATCTTGAGGTCCCTTCGATCAAATCGTTGGGCCGAGCGAGCTCTCGAGCTCTCTGTTGTGCCGGAGGACGGAAGAGGCTTTGAGGGTTTAATTGTCTTCACAAATCTGGGGCCACTACGAGAAAGGCTCGACGCGCTCCCCAAGAGTCTTAAAGCTCTTACGCTAGCGCAAATCGTGGAAGCCGCGGGCGCGGCTCTTCAGGCAACGCCGGAGCAAATCGTGGTTCATGCAGTTCGGATCGCGACCCCATTCGGAGACTTCCAGCTTGATATTGCGCCCGATTCGGAGGGAGACCGGGAGGTTTTCATCATTTTCCACTGTGATATTTCAAAGTCGATCTCATATCTTTGCGAGGCGACGGGGATCTTCGGCGTTTTCTTAGCGAAATTCCGTGAGACTGTAGCTGAAGTGACGAACGTGTTTCGGCATCCCGGACAGGCCGACGAGAAGGGAGCGGCTTTGTGTGTCTAGCAGGGTGCTGAAAAAGTAACTTCAAATCCACAGCGTGATGGGTTAAGAAGGAACCATGCGCGGAATCGATCATCAGCAAGCGGATATGTTCAGTTACTTGTCGCCGGAGCAGCGGGTGCGGA
>JBAUBR010000301.1:0-5710 GCA_049676965.1 Occallatibacter sp. | reverse complement strand
CCTCAAAGAGACGAAAAAGGCAAGTAGCAACCCGCACTTTCGGACAGAAAACTGTTTCACGATCAAGAATTTATCTGCGCCCGAGTCGCCGCTGCAAAATCACGCACATGAGCAGAGGTTCCCTAGGCTGAGTTCCAGTTTTTCAACATGCAGTTCGCTAGAAATGTAGCTTCGATAGGCGAGTACCGCGCCGACGATTAGACAGCAGACAAGCCAACTCCACAGAGACCAGCCAAGGTTCCCAAGGGCAAAGAGTTGCGAAGCGCACAGCGCACTCCGTGGAACAACGGCCAAAAGGGCACGCATCGTCGTGAAGGTGTAAAGACAAGCCATTGTAAGAGGTGTGCGTGCGGCGAGCGCCCTGGCAATTGGGAGCACGTCGAAACTGCATCGGGATTGACACCCGAACCATGGCTTTATAGACTCCCGCTGTGGAGATTCCACATGGAAACCGTGAGGGTTTCGGCTGCCCCAACCCGGACCAACTCACCGGAAAAGCGTGCTGTTCGCGCCAGTTCGTCACGCCTGGGCGCTGATCTCGCCGGCCAGCCGCAATATCTCAAGAGTGCGCTCCCCCCTCTTCCATCTGCCATCCCGGTGCATCCGGCTGCGTGCGGACCGCTTCCGCTATGGCAAACTCCGTTCGCCGGTCCAAGGCTGCCGCTTCAGCGAAAGCTGGCTATTGGCGATACCAACGACCCGCTGGAGGCGGAAGCCGACGCGGTGACAGACCGCGCAATGCGAATGGTTGAACCGCCCGGGGTTCTCTCCCATACAGCCGCTCAACCCGTGCTGCGCCGTAAATGTGCCTGCGCGGGCTCCGACAAGCCCTGTGCGCGCTGCAAAGACGAAGAAGATAAGACGCTCATGCGCAAGGCGGCCGGCGCAGCCGCCCCCGTCGAAGCCCCGGCCATCGTTCACGAGGTGCTTCGCTCACCCGGCCACTCCCTCGATTGGGCCACGCGCACCTTTGCCGAGCCAAGGCTTGGCCACGATTTCAGCAGCGTGCGAGTGCACACGGACGCTCGTGCTTCGGCATCGGCGCAGGCGGTGAATGCACTGGCCTACACCGTTGGACATGATCTCGTCTTTCGGTCCGGCCAATACGCGCCGCATACGCCAATCGGCCGCAGGCTCATCTTGCACGAACTGGCCCATGTGCTTCAGCAAAGGACGCCTCAGGGTGCACCTGTGCTGCGGCGGCAGGGGGCCACGGCCACAGATGCCGATCCGGAACGAGACAAGATTGTAGCGGTGAGCAAGCGAACCGGCGATTTGAAGTCGCGGGCCGGGGAATTAGTTTGGCGCATGCTGACCCGCTTCTTCCCGGAATACTCTCCCCGCGTTGCCGGCGTCACCTATCAAGAAAATGAAGCGGGCATTCGCGTCGAGATCAAGGAAACCGGCCCCAAGGACAAACGGGTGCAGTCGGCGACGGTCATTGTCGGCAAGCAGTTCGTGGAAAACACTTCCGACGATACTATGCGGGAGCGAATCGAAGAGCTGCGCAACCAGTTGGCCGGATTGAAGGCGCCATTCGATCCGCAATCGACCGGCGCGGCCGTGTGGGCCCTTATCAATAACAAGCTCCCCAAAAAGGCGGGCCGGCTCGCGGGAACTTCGTACGACGCGAATTTGCCCGGTCTGCGTACGGAATATAAAGCCGGCAGCACGAACGTTCCAGGCGGCAGCATCTCATGGTCGGCTCCGTTACTCTATTTCGGCAAGGCATTCCTCGCGCTTCCCGCAGCAGACCAGGAAGCGAAGCTCAGGGATGAGTTCGTCAGAATCGATAAGTCGATCGTGGACAACTTCCAGGTGACCAAGGAAGACCTGGCGGACGACGACATCACGCTCCGCATTCGCGGCTTGAGCAACAGCAAGCTGAGCGAATTCCGAGACAAAGTAAAGGCGCCCGAAGTCAAGGCCTATGCCGAAAGTCTGCTCACCACATCCACGCCGCTACAAGGTGGACTCACCAAAGGACCTGGAGGCGCACTCACGACCGTGGTCGGCGGAGTCACCGTGATTGTGAAACCGGACATCGCCAATGCGACCGGTGTAAAGGGTGGAGAGACTAAGCCCACCATGAACGACCTGCCCATACAGGCACGCACCCAACGCGGCATCGTCACCAGCTTCACCCCGCCCCCTGCGGTCACCATAACGATTCAGACCAAGTACGGTCCGACAGCAAGTCCGCAACAAACATCCGGCTATGGACGCGGCACCACCAACCCGCAGAACGACCCGGCCAACAAGTACAAAACGGATAAGGAACTGGGCGCGACCACTCTGAGAGTGCATGAAGGCAGCCACGGCCTGGACTTCCTGCAATTCATCAAGGACCACCCGTTTCCGGTATTTACAGGAAGCGTTGGGATGACAGCCGCGGCATTCAGGGCGGCGTTGCGAACATTTCAGACCGCGGTGCAAGCCTGGTCGGATGACCTTACGAAGGTCTCGAAGAAACGCACCGACTGTGTCGGCCTGACCATTGACCAGTTCTACCAGAATCGGCACGAGAGACATGCCATCGAATGCGGGCCGTGACGGCTGTATCCCAAGGCAGGACGTCTTTTCAGCGGTGCCGATTGATGGGGTGTTCGGCAACGTGCTCTAAGACGTGCCGTAGATAGAGTTCCGGATCGAGTCCGCTCGGCTTGGCCGTTCGACTAGGCTGTAGATCGAAGCAGCACGTTCTCGCGGGTCAGTGCTCCATCGGCGGGCCCGGTGTCCCGTCCGACCAGTCGTGCACCACAACGAAGAAAGTCGTCAGTCGCGCTTGCGGATCATTCGCCGCCATCACCGGCGAGCCCGACAGGTTCGCCCCCCAGCTCTTCGCCACGTCTCCCGCGGCATAGAACATCAGGTGTGGGTGCCAGCTGTGGCCCTGATCGTTGATGTATTGCTCCTTCGACATCATGTAGCACATGCCTCCCGGCGCCAGCGCCGGCAGTTCCCCGCTATCCAGGGCCGCTGCGATCGCCTGCGCGATCTCCGCCTTCGATTTGCCTGCCAGCACAAGTCGGGTCTTCATCAGATAGAGCGCCGAAACGCTGCTGGCCGCCGCGGCATTGAAGCAATTGGGGGTGCGCGCTTTGGGATTCCAGAATTCCGGATGATCCGTGTCATGGGCCCAGGATCGCTCCACATAACAGAGAAAGCCGTTCTTGCCTTGCACGGCGGTCGTGTATCCCTGCCGTCCGAGCACCATCACCGTGGCGTCGTCCGAGATGGAAGCCGGCGCCGCGCTGCGAGCCAGCGCGATCTCCGCATTCTCATCCGGGATCAGATACTGATTGAGCGGCGCCATGGCGGGATAGGGATCCGCCTGCGCTCGCACCTGTCGGGTCCCTCCCAGCAGAACTGCCGGGGCCAGGAGTACAAAAACGAAGATCGTTACGGAATTTCGCATGCGATTCCCCCTTCAAAAAGCTTCGAATTGTGCCATCGACAAAGTTGGCCGCCTACAGGTCCAACTACAGCGGTTCCACAATTGCTGTATCCCGAATCCACTACCCTCAAGTGGCTTTTTCCTCAAGAAAAAGCCACCTTTCACGGCGTCAAACAGGACGAGTGATTTGTGGAACCGCTCTAAGCGGCGACTCCCTTTTGCTGAAAGAGCATCTCGATATACCGCCGCAGGTGATCGAGGCACTCCCCGGCCACCGCCGGCCCGCCCTTCGCCTTGGCCAAAATGAACGATCCCTGGAGCACCGCCTGCGTGTAGAGCGCCAGACTCCGCGCCGTCCACTCGCCGGTCACCCCGTATTTCCGCATCGCTTCAGCGATATCCGGCTCCAGCGTCTCCGCGTGCCCGCTCATGCTCCGATCGCACGCCTCGCGGATCGCCGGGTGCGTGTGGTAAACCTCCTGTACCATCGTCCCCGCCAGGCAGGTAAAGTCGGCTAATTCCCCCGTCAGCAGCGCCTTACGGAGGTCCACATAGGCCAACAACCGCTCCAGCGCGTCGGCTCGCGCATGGTAGGGCGAGGAGGCAAACAGCGCGCCCGCGCCTTCCGTCCAATAGTCAGCCGCAGCCAGAGCCAGCTCCTCCTTGCTGTCAAAATGGTGAAAGAAGCTTCCCTTCGTCAGCCCTGCCGTCTCGCAAACCTCCTCGATCGTCGTGGCCGTATATCCCTTTGCGCGAATCACTTGAAGGGCAGCCTGCAGAAATCTGGTTTTCGACTCGTGTCTCGCCGTGGCTATCTTCATGTCAGGTACTATCTGGTCGGAATATAGCATACCGATTAGTTGGTATATTGCCAAGTGAATCTTTGACTGATGGCCCGAATCCAGTGTCGTTTTCCAACCCATTGAGGGTGCCCTGGTCCCTCGCTTTTGGGGACCGGTGAGACCATCGGGCAAGAGTCTTGAACTGGACCCAGCTGACAGCTTGAACGGGGAGCGAACGTAGATCGGCCCGTTGCTCTCGCTCATATCTCCGACGGTCGATTGAAGAGCCGCCTCGGCCGATTCGCAAGAACGCGATTCGGAGAAGGTGGGTGTGCCCGAGAATCGGGTCACTGTTCGTGCAAGGCTGCCTTCGGATCCATGGCAGCGGCACGCTGGGCGGGCACCCATGAGGCGAGCAGCGAGATAGCCAGAAAGAGCGCAAACGTGGCGGCAAACGTGGGTAGATCGATGGGCTGGATGCCCACGAGCATCGCCTGGATGGTGCGGCCAAGAAAAACTGCGAGCAGTACTCCCAGAGCCATGCCTGTTAAGGAGAGACGCATTCCCGCCGAGACAACCATGCGCACAATGTGAGAGCGATCCGCGCCGAGGGCCATGCGCACGCCGATCTCCGGGGTTCGCTGCTGCACCGCGGTGGACAGGACTCCATACAGGCCCACGCCGGCGAGTGTTCCAGCTACGAGGGCGAAGACGGCGATGAGCAGGAGCGAGAAGCGCGTCTGCGCCTGCGCGCCCTCAAGGATTTCGTCACCCGTCTCCATCTCCGCGACCACGAGGTTGCGGTCCACGCCGGCTATGGCTGCGCGGGCCGCATTAGCGACCTGCGCGGGCGCGACCGATGTCCGCACAGCCCAGGTGCGCACTACGCCTGAAGACAGGAATGCGTCGGTGAAGTAAATCTGCTCGCGGCCTGGGGCGGTGAGCGTGTCCTGATGCTGATGCGCGACCACGCCGACGATCTCGACCCACTCGGGTTCGGGACTGCGCACACGGATGAGGATGCGCTTGCCGACCGCGGATTGGCCGGGGAAGGCCTTGCGTGCCAGCAGGTCATCCACCAGGACGGCATTGCGGCCGGGGAGATTGTCGTCGGCGGTGAATGTGCGGCCTGCTTCCAGAGGCGCGCGCAAGGTTTCAAAGTAGCCTGGCAGGACGATCTGGAAGTCCGTGGCCTGGAACTTGCTTTGATCCTTCAGTGCTTCCTCGGTTCCCCAGCGGATGGGGCTGAAGTCGCCGGTCAGCGGGAAGGGAAAGGAGGCGGTGACCGCCTGGACGCCGGGAATGGAGCGCAGCTTGTTGGCAATCTGCTGGATGAGGACGGCGCGCGCAGCGGGCTTAGCCCGAGCCACCCCTGCGCCCAGCACCTGGAAGGTGAGCAGGTGGCGGGCATCGAAGCCGGGATCGACCTGCTGAAGTTTCTGAAAGCTGCGCAACATGAGACCGGAGCCGATGAGCAGCACAAATGAGAGAGCGACCTCGGCGACAACGACCACATTGCGGAGCGCGGCTC
>JBAUBR010000300.1:0-6895 GCA_049676965.1 Occallatibacter sp. | reverse complement strand
CCGGCTGGCCCCGCAAAGGGCGTAGTGTCTCTTGGGGCCGGAAAACGGCCTCAAGAGATCAAAAAGATAAGCAAAACCCCACGTTTTCGCCGATAAACCGCGCCACAATCAAGAAAGCCAACGTCGGTCGTTTTATCGCTACAAAATCACGCACCTGCGCAGAGGTTCCTTAGCACGAACGCCTTGTGCTACGAGGCAGTGCAGAGAACGCTTAGGAACGCTGGAGTAGCATTCCTCCGTCAGAATCTGGCGGAGGCATTCCCGGACAATCACCTAGTGCAATTAAGACGCCCATTTAAGAATGAATGGGACGCTCTCGCAGCTGCGGCCGCAGATGCAAGATCATCCGGAGGCACCACAACAGTTGTTCGAGACGATTACGACCTGTTGAGTGTCAGCCACTTCTACACGATCTTCGATGCATACTTCGATAAACTCTTTCAACCGGCTATCAACCGTGGTGTCCTATCAGCCAAGCCTAACCGCCCAAAGCTGCTAGGTGCCTTGAAGGCTATAAAGGATTTTCGCGATCCTCTTTCGCATCCAGTGGATGAAGACGTTTCGATTGAAGAAGCCGTCGGAGTTTTGAGCGACGTCAGGCAAATACTCCTAGCACTCGGATTAAAAGCAAAGGCTGATCAGATTAGCCCTCAAATTACTTCTCTAAGCCAACGTTCGAGTTGGAATTCTGAAAACGTGATATGCGTTCTTCCGACGCAAGATTCAATCTATCAAGACTTCATTGGTCGTGATTCTGTGCTAACTGAACTCAAGGCGCTCTTCGGACTGCGCTTCGCCAAGCGTTGCTTATTGGCGGGAGATGGAGGGAAGGGTAAATCGGCTGTGGCATACCGATTTGCACAAACAGTTGCCGCAGAAACTGCCTATTTCAAAATGGTCATCTGGATTAGCGCAAAGAAGCGGCGATTTGAAGCCGGCAGAGCAGTTGACATTCAAAACCCCGATTTCACGGATTTGGCGTCGGCGATTGACAGTTTACTCGCACAATACGGGCCGGCCGATCCCGACCTAACGCTCGAAGAGAAAAGACAACTATTGCTCGAGTGTTTGGATGATTACCCCACTCTTGTCATTGCGGATGATATTGACTCGGTACTTGACGATTCCAAGGTGGTTTCGCTGTTTACTTTTGAGATCCCTAATACCGCTTCAAAAGTTCTTCTCACATCCCGCCGCGACATCCCAGGAATTACAAGCATAAACATCGCAGGATTCACGCCGGTTGAAGCGGAGTTGTTTATTCATTCGCGCATCTCCACATATCAATTGGATTCCGCGCTATTCACTCCTGATGTCGTCCGCATGATTAGAGAAGCCTGTGACGGTTCTCCGCTCTATATCGATGATCTCATTAGGCTCACCCGTGTGGTTGAACCTAAGAAGGCCGCTCAAGCTTGGGCCGAGAAGCGTGGCGACGAAGCACGTAAATATGCATTGAAACGCGAATTGGATAATTTGAGCATGGATGCGAAGAGCGTTCTAATCGCGGCCGTCGTCAGCGATCAGCCTGCATCGTTCGCCGAATTACACAGTGTTCTCAATTTCTCGGAAGATCGCTTGATCTCGTCGCTCACGGAACTCCAGACGCTTTTCCTGCTGCCGAATGCAAGCATCGTTGAAGGCGAGCAACGTTACCATATCAACCAGAATACAAAGCGATTAATTCTCAGCATTGAAGAATCGACCGATCTATTCAAGCGCATTGACACAAAGAGTAGGGCACTCGCCGGTACTCTGCCTTCCGTCGGGAGAGACATCATCAGTCAGTTGATCCGTCAGGCCATTCTTTTCACTAGTGGGGGCAATTTCCCCAAAGGTGAAGAGCTTCTTCTGAACGCGATCGATAAGTACCCGAACGCAGCGGATCTCTATGGCTTCTTAGGATACCTATATAAAGGAGTTAATCGAACTACAGACGCGCGGATCCAGTTCGAGCGGGCCGGCAAGCTCAAGTCAAAAAGCGAAGATACCTATTTGCATTGGGTTAAGATGGAGCTCGCAGAGCGCGAATATAACTCTGCGGTCCGAGCAGCCACTCTCGGAATCGCTCAGCTTCCAGGATCCTATAAACTACTCCAGCTCCGCTTGGATGCAAAGTATCGCGTCGCAGAAGACCATCAGAGGCGAATTCAGCCCGAGAAAGCGGAACGGATATGGAAGGAGATTATTGAGGAAATTGAAAAGATACTAAAGCCGAGGAGACTCTTGAAGGCTGACGAGTCGGAGATAAACGCCGCACTCTTCAGGCGCCTCGTGGTGTGCCTAGAGCATCTCGGAGACATGCCGGAATTGAACAGGCGTTTCGCGCAATGGTTCAACGAGCACAAAGACGACCCTTCCATTCCGAGGCAGCGCGAGATTTTTACACGGCGGAGAGGTGGCCTTTTCAAAGGGTGAGTACCAGCGGGGCTATTATCATTAGCACCTCCGAATGGCCGGCGTATTCAGTTGGATCGCAATGTGGATTGGACGTGCGGGGACCATCGCCGGGTCCAGGCAGCCAGCCTAGCGAGCCGCATTCGAAGCTAGAAGAGATAGAGATGCTCGCTTTTAGCTGAGGAACTAAACCGGACGGTCTTAAGGAAGAAATCAAGAATAGCGTTGCGCTTTTCGTCCGACCAGCTATCGAAGATCGGCGGCGCAATGACGAAGTTCTCCGCGTGTGTCAGTAACATTCGGGAGAGCAGATACTTCTTGTAGGCACCGTCCGATTCGAGAATATCGCGAATATACTCTCGAATCGCTACCGCATCCACCTCTGTGAAACTGAAAAGGGCAACTGTCTCATCCTTTGATGTGGGAAAAATATTGAGGGCCGTCCTAGGCGGCTCCTCTTCATTTGGTCGCCTTTCCAGATCAAAGAAGACGCTGGCCGCAACAGCTGGCGCCTGATTCGGTAGACAAATGATCTCGTGGATCAGAGATTCGTATCGGCCATTCGTTAACGCATTATCGAGTTTGGTTTTGTAAGCATATGTGGCGTGAGCATGAAGCATGCGCTCAACGGCCATCATTCCTGCAGCCTCCGGTTGGTTCCCGTTATCGATCCCCGCCTCAATTCGTTGGTCGTACATCGATTGAACCTTGATTGCCGCTTCCATCGAGGCGTGTAGTTCACGAGCTACTGCACGGTATGCGTATAGGAATAATTGTTCCGGGTTTTTCACATCGAAGGGTTGAGTGTCGATTGGTTTGAATAGAGCAGAATCGTGGGAAGAACAAAAACCTTCAAAAGTTGTCGCTAGGTTGCGGCCGATATCCTGCCACACTATTGAGAACGATTCATCCTTGTTGATTTTGGGTGACGGAGCTTTGACGTGCCCGTCCCGATGCAGAATAGCCATCACCGCCCCATTTTGCACAGAATGAGCACGAATAGCGGACTCTCTGCAAGTTCCAGAGGGCGCAAAACACCGATTCAGCCGCGACGATTGTGCAGAGTACAGTATTTTTTTCCCTAGGTTGCTGTCGATCTTTGCCATTTGCCCTTCTCAATGTTGATTCGATTCTACGATGTGGCGCCGGCTTAAAGTATTGAGACCTTGCATCGCAAATATTCGCTAGGACGAACTCTAGCTTAGAGGGAGCGTCGGGGCAGGAGTGACCATCAGGGCGACAGAGGTATGAAAAGCGCTCAATTAGGCGAACATCGCAAAAGCGAAATCATACTGATTTCCTTTTTTCGCCTCCCGCAGGGGAAGAGTGTTGCCTTTGCCAGCTTCGCCAAGCTTCGCGTCGGCAGGTACGGCACCGCTTGAACTCGCGACCGTTGCCATTTTCGACAACCACATTGTCCCCAGTCAGAGGATGGCCGAGCTTGCAGAATTCGAGCTCTGTGAAGGCGACCGGCCCCTGCAACCGATGATAGGCCGGATTGCAGCACGCTTTGGGTCCGACGCATCCAGCGGAGACGTGCGTTAGATTTACTCGCCAAGAATCAGGGGCACATAGCTTCGGGCGTCTTGCAGCAATTGCTCGCGAGCGATACCAACCTTGGCGCGAAGTTGCAAACCCTGCAACAAGTCAACGAGCAAACGACCTCGCACCTTGGCAGAGGGTGTGCGAGTCAGGCGCCCCGCCTTCATCTCCTTTTCGAAACGTTTCGCGAAAATATCAGCGGTCCCGGTAAGGCGCTTCGCGGCACACGAACGGATCTCCGGTACCCGCTCCGACTGTCCCATCGCAGCGGCGGCCATCATGCAGCCGCCGTGAGCCTCATCCGACGAGGTGTTGACGGTAGCCTCGCAAAAGGCGGTCACGGCCTTGTGGATGTCCGGCTCCGCTTGAAATGCTGCCATTCTGGGAGCTCCATACGTCAGCCCATAGCGCTCGACTGCCTTGAGCAGCAGGGTAGGCTTGTCTCCGAAGGCACGGTATAGCGCGGGCTTGGTAACGTTGACGGCGCGCGCGATCCGATCAACGTCGACTCCTTCATACCCATGCTCCCAAAACATCTCAACGGCGCGGTCGAGTGCCTCGTCGGGGATAAAGCCTTTTGGGCGCCCTCGAGGGCGCTTCGAAGTATTAGTTACCATAGCGTACGAAACTCCTTGCATTGTCGCTGTGATTATCGTACTCTTGCGTTTGTAATACTGCAAGGCAGATAAACACTGCACACAACATGCTCATTGCGTCGGGCGTCGAGGCTTCTGAGATCCCGCTGATGGCCATCATCAACTGACTGTCAGATTGCTCCATTCCCCAAGCACCCAACAACCTAAGAAGGAGAAACAAAATGATCGAGAGTATCTTGATAACCGGAGCAAATGCTGGGCTTGGGAAGGAGACTGCCCGACAGTTCGCATTGAAACAAGAAACAAGAAACAAGAAAGGTAATTCTTTTTTGCAGAAATCGTGCGAGAGCAGAGGCAGCAAAAAAAGACCTTGAGAAGAAAACGGGGAAAAAGATTTTCGCAATTGTTATTGGGGATGTTACGGATGCAAATTCTGTGAGAAAAGCGGTAGAAGAAATAAAGGAACCTGTTGACGCAATCGTTTTGAATGCAGGTGGAGTAATTGGGAAAACGGCTGCGAAATCTACACCCTCCGGTATGAATCAATTAGCTGCTACGAACATTTTAGGCAACGTAATTCTAGTGGAGGAATTGATTAAACGGGACAAGTTAAGGAAGACAGTTCTAGCAGTCAGTGCGGAAGCTGTTCCAGGCGTAAAGATGCTCGGAGTAAAACCGGTTTCAATGAGCACTTCTTCTGTAGATGAGTTTGCTGCTGTTCTTGATGGATCATATTTTGGTAAGAAGTTCGTCGCATTGCAAGCGTACGCATATGTTAAGTATGCGGAAACCATGTGGACGTTATCAATGGCAAGAAAGTACCCCAAGCTTAAGTTTGTTGTTGTGAGCCCAGGAAATACAAAAGGAACTCAGGCGCCAGATAGTCTTCCCCCGCCAATGAGGTTTATGTTGAAGTTTGTGATGATGCCTATTGTATTCCCATTGATGGGCGGAATGGTGCATACGCTGGAAGTAGGTGCGAAACGCTTTGTAGATGCCATTTCGGATGAGCGGTATAAAAGCGGCGTTTTTTATGCGAGTAAAGAGGGTAAGTTATCAGGGGACATGGTGGACCAGAGCACCTTTTTTACTGATTTGAAAAATACTTCATTTCAAGATAACGCCAACGAGGCAATTCACCATTTCATAACTTAGGCGCTCGGAGCCGATGTCTCAGGGCAATTCTTCGCCTCGGCTCAAGGGAAGTTCACAGGCCCAATTGAGGCGCAGGGCCACCCACACCTTCACGATCGCGTCAACCAAGAAGCCGCGGGGCTGGCTGTCGTCAAGGTCTCCGGTATCGACAAGTCTAGCCCAGCATCAAGGCCCCTCACATCCAGGCCCGCGGCGTGCTGAATGAGCGCCGGTCGCCTTCGAACTGATCCCGCCAACCCGAATCAGCAGGCGATTGCGGAGCTAACCGATGAGAACCGGCGCGGAAATGCAGGCCTGTAAAAGGAGAACTAGGGAGATGCACAACTTAGTAGTGAGCTTCTTGGCGGTCGCTTATCTCTCAGCGAACGTATACGCCATCGTGAAGATGCGGGTGTTTTGTTTAGCCCGTTCGCGCAAGCATCTACTACTCTATGGCGTTCCCTTCATATTGTGGGGTTCGGTCATCCTGTTTGGATGTTGGCTCATGGAGATCATGCGCCGATTCGATGAATGGGCCGCCTAATGGCACATTGAGATTCAGACAGTCGGGGATTTGCGGGCGTTGGAGTTGGGTACGCTCGAAGTGCGGTTTGGGCGCTATGGAGCTCGTCTTTACGAACTCGCCCGCGGCTTCGACCACAATCCAGTAACGCCTCACAGGCCAACGAAGTCGATTTCGGCCGAGGATGCCTTCGAACGGGACATTCCGCTATCCCAGACCGAAGACCTCATTCGGCGTCTTGCAGAGAGGGTCTGGTTAGCATCGCGCCGGGAGTCGCACATCGCACGAACGGTGGTGCTGAAGCTGAAGACGAAGGAGTTCAATATCCATACACGCAGCCTCACGCCTGTAGCGCCTCCAACATCCTGCGAAGAGTTGGCAGCAATTGCACTTTCACTTCGTAAACGTATAGATCTAGCCTCTGAGAGGCTCTTCCGACTTGTTGGAGTTGGGCCTGGGAACTTCCGTGAACCCACCCAAGCGGATCGAAACGTTCATTCCTCGCAAGAGGCGGCTGACCCGCCGACCTGAGAGTTTCCAGATTCTGGATGACTGTCAAATACTGACTCGGTACGGGCTAGCAGCCTGTGGTGAAAGTCTCGATACCTGCGCGAAAGAATTGTGAGGTATCCACAGGAGTCATTCGTAGGATGAGTTCATGGCGATGGGAACGCGCAAGGGTCGCGAGCGGCAAGAGGATTTG